>JBEEHO010000098.1:0-2724 GCA_041167425.1 Verrucomicrobiota bacterium
GCACGCGATGATTGCCGGATGGTCGCCCGTCCTCGCCCTGCTGGCCGCGTTGTCGATCGTGATCGGCAATCTCGTCGCGCTCGCGCAATCCAATGTGCGGCGGTTGCTCGCCTACTCTGCCGTGGCCCACGCCGGCTATACTTTGCTCGGCCTCGTCGGCGGCGGGCGCGAAGGATTTAGCGCCACGCTTTTCTACACGACGATCTACGCCTTCACGCTCCTCGGCGCGTTCGGCGTGGTTGCGCTCGTTCGGCGCGACACGGGCGGCGACGACCTCACTCATTTTTCCGGGCTGCGATCGCGCTCGCCTTTGCTCGCCGGTTGCATGGCGGTCTTCATGCTTTCGCTTGCCGGCCTGCCGCCGCTCGCCGGATTTTTTGGAAAATTCTATCTCTTCAGCGCCGCGATGCGCGCCGGAGAAAACCACGGCCTGCTCTGGCTCGTCGCGCTCGCATTATTCGGCAGTTTCATCTCGCTCTATTATTACCTCGCGGTGCTCAAGGCGATTTTCGTTGATGATTCCGAAACGGAATCCTTGCGTCCAATCAAACTCGATTTCCTCCAGGAAACCTCGATCACCCTTCTCGCCGGCATGGTTCTCCTTCTCGGTCTCTGGCCCACAGCTCTCGTCGCTCGGATCGCTGCGGCTCTGCCTTAAATCGCGCCCGGCGTTCGACATAAGCTTGACGCCGTCGCGCGCGTCCCGGCAGAATCCCCGCATGAATATCCTAACGACATTCCTTAAATCACTGGCGCTCTTGGTCGCGATGGCCTCGGTGGCCTTTGCGCAAGTCCCCACCCCGAAAACAAGTCCACCAAAACCGATACCCGGAACGACCTCAACCCCACGGCCCAGCCCGCCGCCGCCGCCACCGATAATGAGCCCGGCCACCTCAAGCACCACGACCTCCACTTCTACCAGCGCGCAGCCGAGCGACGCCGAGATGATGAAGCAAATGATGGAGCTCTCGAAACCGGGCGAGAACCACAAGATCCTCGCCAGCCTGGCGGGCAACTGGTCCTACAACGTCACCATGTGGATGGCTCCTAACGCGCCGCCGACCAAATCCACCGGCACCGCGGTCCGGAAAGTAATCATGGATGGGCGCTACGTTAGCGGCGAGTACAACGGCAAAATGCAAATGCCCGGCGCGGACGGCAAGCCGAAGGACATGCATTTCATCGGCATGTCCATGGATGGCTACGACAACGTGAAAAAGAAGTTTGTTTCCGGATGGGTCGACAACATGGGCACCGGCATCATGCTCTCGGAAGGCATCTACGATCCCGCCACGAAGACCCTTACCTACACCGGTGAGTATGAAGGAGTGCCGGGAATGAAAAGCAAGGTCCGCGAGGTCATCAAGCTCACCGATGCCACTCATCAAACGATGGAGTACTACGAAGATCGCGGCCAGGGCGAAATGAAGTCGATGGAGATCAGCTACTCAAAAACGAAGTAGCTCTGCCTCTTAGTTCGTAAACAAATCTCAGCCCGCCGCCGGTCTTTCCGGCGGCGGGCTTTTTGTTCTTGGTAGGGTCGGCGCGCTGCGCTAACCGAACGCAGCCGTTGCCTATCTGACCATCTGTCCGCCTTAGTCCACGTCTGCGTATTGTAATTTTTCCTTTCTACTTTCTACTTTCCCCTGATGTCCCAGCTCGAACGCACCCGATTACTCACCGACCTCCACATTAAGGGAACGCCCCTCATCCTCTTCAACGTCTGGGATGCGGGCAGCGCGCGCGCTGTCGCCGAAGCGGGCGCGAAAGCAATCGCAACAGGGAGCTGGTCGGTCGCTGCCGCGCATGGATTTGGCGACGGCGAAATGCTTCCGCTCGATCTCGTCCTCGCCAATGCGAAGCGCATCGTCGACACGGTTGACGTGCCGGTCACGATCGACTTCGAAGGCGGCTACGGAGAAACCCCTGAAATCCTGGCCGCGAACGTGACTCAGCTTATCGCGACCGGCGCCGTCGGATGCAACTTCGAGGACCAGATCGTCGGTGGCGAAGACATCTACTGCATCGACCACCAGTGCGCGCGGATCGCCGCGATGCGCCGCGCCGCGGAGCAAGCCCGAATGCCTGACTTCTTCATCAATGCCCGCACCGATATTTTTCTCAAGGCCGCCCCCGCGGCGCACGACGACTCCCACCTGGAAGAAGCTATTCAACGGGCCAAAGATTATGGACGCGCCGGCGCGAGCGGCTTCTTTACTCCGGGGCTGCGGCAGCCGGAACAAATCCGAAAGTTATGCGAACTCTCGCCCTTGCCCGTCAACATCCTCACGCTGCCCGATACCCCCTCGCCCCGAGAGCTGGCGGAACTTGGAGTCGCCCGCATCAGCTACGGCCCTGCCCCATACCGCCAGATGATCGCGTCCCTGAAAGCCGCCGCTCAGCAGGTTGCCCGCTAAGTTCGAACCGAGTGAGTTACTTGGGTTTCATCGCCTCGGCTTCGGCATCCGAATCCACGGCACTCTTTTGGGCGGCATCCCGGCGCGTCGCCGCTTCCTGCAGCTTCGGAATGAGTTGTTCGGTCGTCGTGGCCGGGTCGTTCAGGATGAGGCGGACCATGTCGCAGTTGATCGTCCTGGCCTCAGCAAAGAACCGGCAGGTGCGCGCTTTGGCCAGTAGAAACGATTTTATTTTTTCATTCGTGGTTTGCCCGGCCGCTTCGCCGTACTTTTGTCCGCCGGCCGAATATTGATCTCGCGCCTCGCC
>JBEEHO010000099.1:0-3962 GCA_041167425.1 Verrucomicrobiota bacterium
GCCATCGGTATTGCGGAAGAAAATGCGCCCGTGACGAAATTCCTCTACCCTAAGTTCGATAGCACTGTCTCCCCTTACGAGCCCAAGCCGCTGGTGCCGGCTTGAGTCTATCCTTTGGTGCCGACAGGATATTCCGGCGGCGAATAGACGTTGAAGGTGACCGCCGGTTTGCTCGCGTCATTCTTGAAACGGTGGGGCGTTCCAGCCGGAATCACGAGCACATCCCCCTTCTTGAGCCGCACCTTTTCTTCTCCGATTTTGCCGGCGAGCTTGCCGCGCAGCATCAGCAAGACCTGGTCGCTCTTTTGGTGAGCTTCAGCTTTCTTGCCGGTTGAAGCTCCCGGCGCGAGCGTCATCATCGCGGTCTGGGAGCGCGGACTCGTCTGCAGAACTTCGAACCATTTCGTCGCTTCATCGATGTTCCTTAGGTCCATTCGCTATCTTCCGCCGGCCATTGCCCGCCGCAAGCTCGCTTCATTTCTTTCCGAGATGCTCAAGAAAAAATGCGAGCGCGGCCGCGCGCACTTCAACCATGGCCTGGGCACGGAAAACGTGTCCCTCGCCTGGAAAAAATAGTGTTTTAAAAGTCGCCCCGCGTTGACGCAGAACGTCCGTCAGCGGGCGCGCATATTTCTGGAACGGCACGCGGCTGTCCCCTGCCCCATGCACGACCAAAACCGGAGGCATTTGTCCGATCCGTTCCGTCTTCCCGTTCCAAATTCCGCCCGCGTGTTCGACCACGGCGCCGACCCTGGAGTTATTCGAAGCCGCGGCCAAAGCCAGGAAGGCCCCGAGCGAGTACCCATAAATTCCAACCGGCGCGTCATCCGCGCTGTCCTGGCGCACGAACTTGATCGAATCACGGACGGTTTCGAGCCACGGCGAAAAATTCTTCTGCATACCGGCGTCGAATCCAAAGATCGTCCCGGTGCGGTTAAAATAATGGAGGAGATAAACGGCGTAACCAGACTCGGCCAGCTGTTGAGCGATCCGCCGCATTTCAGGCCCATCCAGCAGAGTTCCTCCGGCGCCATGCAAAACCAGGATCGCGGGATGCCTCGCAGTCTGTGGTCCCGCGTACTTATCGATGCGAATTCTCCGGCCGCCACTTTGCATCGAAATTTTTGAAACAGTTGAGCGATTGGATTCCGCCGCGCGAGTCATAGTTGAAGGCCAAAAAGAGAGGAAAAGAAAAGCGACAATCGTTAGACGCATTTGCGACATGAAGATCCGACTTTCGTGCGCGAACGGGGACAATCAACTCGCAGGGTCGCCCTTCCTCGACCGGCAGCAGCAATTTCTGAATCCAATCACGCGGTCGCCGGCATCTCACCTCATATGATCCAGGATATTAAGTTCGCTTTCCGGCAGCTCTGGAAGGCACCCGGATTCACCAGCGCGGCTGTGATCGTTCTCGCGCTCGGGATCGGCGCGAACACCGCCGTCTTCAGTCTCGTGCACACAATGTTATTTGCGCCCCCTCGCTACGACAGGCCCAACGAGGTCGTGCAGATATTTTCGCAGGACAAGAAGAGTCCCAAGACTTTCCGCGGTTTTTCGTATCCGACTTATCGCGATATCCGGAAGCAAAACAGTGTCTTCAGCGATGTCATGGCCTACAACCTTGCCCTGGTCGGGCTGGGCCAAAAGGGTGACACGCGACGCGCCTTCGCCGCCACGGTGAGCTCGAATTATTTCTCCGTCCTCGGCGTGCCGCCCGCGCATGGCCGGGCCTTTTCGCCGGAAGAGGAAACGCCGGGCCACGCCGCGCCTGTCGCGATTATCAGTTACAGTTATTGGGCGAAACATTCCCTCGATCCGGTGTTGCTCGGCTCGCAATTGCTCATCAACGGCCACCCATTCACCATAGTCGGGATCGCGCCGCGCGGATTCAGCGGAACGATGCAGGTATTCTCACCCGAAGTATGGCTGCCGCTCGGCGTTTACGAGCAGGTGGCAAACGATTTCGAACAGGGCAACAAGGTTGCACTGGGTGATCGGGCCGGACAGCAGTTGCTCGTCGTCGGCCGGCTTAAGCCGGGAATGACAGCGAGTGCGGCGGACCCCTCGTTAAAAGGGTTGGCCGCCAATTTGGAAAAGGCATTCCCGGTCGAGCAGAAAGATCAAACGTTCCAGACGACGCCAATCTCGCGTCTTTCCGTGAGCACGAGCCCCTCGAGCGAGGGCGGCATGTCCAGGATCGCGCCGCTTCTTCTCGGCATGGCCATCGTGGTCCTGCTGGTGGCTTGTCTCAATCTCGCGAACATGTTGCTGGCGCGTGGCACGGCGCGGCGAAAGGAGATTGCGATTCGTCTCGCGCTCGGCGGCAGCCGCGGTCGCATCGTTCGTCAGCTTCTTACCGAAGGTCTGGTGCTTGCGTTACTCGGTGGCGCCGGCGGACTCGTCCTTGGCCTGTGGTCGTCCGATCTTCTCGTGTCGTCGCTGGGGAAGATGGTGCCTCTCGATATAATTTGGCTGGGTGGACCGAACACCGCGATTCTGGCTGCGACCTTCGGTTTTTGCATGCTCGGCACGATTGGTTTTGCGCTTGGCCCCGCCCTCAAGCTTTCGCGCAGTGCGGTTGTTGCCGATCTGAAGGAGCAAGCGGGTGAAGATGTGGTCCGGCGGCGCTGGAGATTTCTGCCGCGCAATCCGCTGGTGGTAGTGCAGATAGCGTTCTCACTTGCCTTGCTCACCGCAGCCGCGCTTTTCATTCGCGGCGCAGCTAAGGCCGCCTCGGTCGACACCGGCCTGCAACCGGGCGCGAGTGTCCTGCTGGAAACGGACGCGAGCCTCGCCGGTTACGAACCGAAGCGGGCGCAGGAACTGTATCGCAGCCTGAACGAGCGGCTGGCCGCATTGCCAGGAGTCGAGCGAGCCAGCATTTCCGCTACGGTCCCATTCGGGTTAATTTCGTTGAGCAAGAACGTGCAGCGGGTGGGTTTGCCGCCGGTCCCCGATGCGAAGCCGGCCACGGCCGCCGAAGGTTTGGCCTTCAACGCGGCCTGGGACAGCGTCGGCGCGGACTATTTCGCAACGGTAGGATTACCGATTTTGCGCGGCCGCGCTTTCAATGAAGCCGAGACAACGCAATCCGGCGGCGCGGCTGTGGCAATCATTGACGAAATGCTCGCGAAACAACTTTGGCCCGAGGGCGATGCTCTGGGGCAGCACATTCAGTTTGCGGGCGATAACGCGCCGCGCGCGAAAGGCAGCGGCTCGAGCATGGGAATGAGCGCCGATCTGAGCGGCGAAATCAAACCCGGCGAGACCATCGAAATCGTAGGCATCGTTCCCACGACACGCCACGGGCTTTTTGAAAGCGACCGGAGCGGCGCCATTTACATTCCGTTCGGAAGGGGCTTTCAAAGCAACGTTTCCTTTTTCATCAGATTTCATTCGCTCAACCCCGGCAATGAGGCCGCGACCGCGGATTTGTTGCGGCGCACTGTCCGCGAGGTCGACCCTGCAATTCCGATTCTTTCGTTGAAGACTTTCGCTCAACATCTCGAGAGCAATTTCCAACTCTGGATCGTCCGCGCCGGCGCGGCGATGTTCTCCGTCTTCGGCGCACTTGCGCTCGGTCTGGCGGTCGTCGGTCTATACGGCGTGAAGGCTTACTCCGTCGCGCGCCGCACGCGTGAGATTGGCATTCGCATGGCGCTGGGCGCGCAGCGAGGCGCAGTCCTGCGGATGTTCCTGCGCGAAGGTTCGGTCATGCTGCTTTGCGGTCTTGTCCTTGGCTTGCTCCTTGCCGCCGGAACTGGAAAAATTCTAAGCGGAATGCTGTATGAAGTTGGCGCGCTCGATCCCATTGCCTTCACAGTCGCGCCCGCCTTGCTGGCGGTGGCTGCGATTCTCGCCACGTGGCTTCCCGCCCGGCGCGCGACTCGCATCAGCCCAATGGCCGCGCTCCGCACGGAATAGGCGAATTTATTTCACCTTCTTCGGCGCGAGCGAAG
>JBEEHO010000100.1:0-5673 GCA_041167425.1 Verrucomicrobiota bacterium
TTCACTATATAGATGCACTGCGGCGGACATTCCTTTTCGCAGATCTTGCAGGCCACGCAACGCAGCCCCGCCTCGGCGTCGTTCGTGTCGAAAACCAGGAAAGGAAAGTTGCGATAGTTTTCGGGAAGTGTCTCGCGTTCCTCGGGGTACTGCACCGTGATCAGGCGCTCCTTCACGAAATAACTTCCGACGAAATTCCGCAGGGTCACCGCCATCCCGTTCAGAACGCCGAGGCCGATCATCGGTCCACCTCTCCCATGACGATGTCGATGCTGCCGAGGATCACCATCACGTCAGCCACGGTATGCCCGAGGCAAAGATCTTCCAGGATGGTGAGATTGATGAAACTCGGCGGCCGGACACGATAACGGTAGGGATTCGATCCGCCGTCGCTGATCAAGAAAAACCCGAGCTCTCCCTTTGGTCCTTCGATGCGTCCATACGCTTCGCCCACCGGCGGACGGAAACTCCGGACTTTCACCTTCGGATTCACGATCGGGCCCGCTGGTATTTGCTCCATCGCCTGCTGCAGGATTCCGACGCTTTCGCGCAGCTCGAGCACGCGCATCATCAAGCGATCGTAGCAATCGCCATGTTCGCCGAGCGGCACCCGGAATTTAAAGCGCGGGTAATATCCGTAGCCGTCCACTTTTCGGAGATCGTAGTTCACCCCGCACGCGCGCAGCATGGGACCGGTGATGCCGGCATTGATCGCCAGCTCGGCGGAAAGTTTTCCGACGTCCTGAGTGCGCGCGATAAGGATTTCATTTGAGACCACCAGTTTCTCGAACTCATCGAGAAATCGGGGGAAGCCATCGACCAGTTTCCTGGCCCGCTCCATCCAACCCGGCGGCAAATCGCAACGGCATCCGCCGAAGCGCATGTAATCGCACATCATGCGCGAGCCGGAGAGCGATTCGAACAGGTCGAGAATCTTCTCCCGCTCGCGAAACGCATACATGAGAGGCGTGCCCCACGCCCCCATGTCGCTCAGCAAAAATCCCAGCAGCGAAGCGTGGTTCTGCAGCCGCGTCAGCTCCGCCAGGATCACGCGCAGGTATTCGGCGCGCTCGGGCACTTCGATTCCCGCCAGCTTCTCCACACTGAGCGCGTAGGCCCAGTTGTTGGTCATCGAACAAAAATAATCGAGACGATCGGTATACGGCATCGATCCGAGGTAGCTCGTGTTCTCGCCGATCTTTTCGTGATTGCGATGCAGGTAGCCGAAGACCGGCTTGAGCTTGACCACGATCTCGCCGTCGAGCGCGACGTTCATGCGGAACACGCCGTGGGTCGATGGATGCTGCGGTCCCATCGAAACTTCCAGCAACTCGCCCTCGAGCCTCGACGTCATCGGAGGCGGAGCCTCTTCGAGTTCGTGAAATCCCACGCTCATGGTTGCGCCGTCAGATTTTCCGCGCCGTCCACTTCCGGCCGCGCGCTGTAATGTTGCCTGGCCCGCTCGAGCACGTCGTCGTGCGGCGTCGGTTCGTATTCGTAATCGTCCGGCTCGCGATAATCCTTCCGCATCGGGTAATCGACAAATTCGTCCCACATCAAAATGCGCCGCAGATCCGGGTGCCCATCGAAGCGCACGCCATAAAGATCGAAAATTTCCCGCTCCTGGAACTCCGCGCTTCGATAAATCGAAGTGAGCGACGGCAACGCTGCGTTGGCTTCCCGGTCCAGCGTGCGCGTGCGAATGACAACCGGTCCATGCTTGAGCGCCATCGAGTAGAGGTGATAGACCGCCTCGAGGTAACCCGGGAAAAATTCCTCCACCGCTTCTTCCACTTCCTTTTCCTCGCCCTCCACCACCTTTTTCACCTTCACTTTCTTTGACACCTTGCGATCGAGCCAATCGACGCCGGTCACATTCGAACAGTGATCGAGTTGAAGTGCGGGATCATCGCGCAAAAACTTTGCGACATCCGGCGCATGTTCGTTATCGATCAGGAGCGATGGCTGATTCGCGGGGCCTGGGTTCGGCACGATCGTGATCTTCGCCCCGGGCACGGCCTGCTCCGCGCGGCCCTTGATTTCGTCGAGCGATTCCATCGCGCTACGTGCGTTCCATCACCGGCGGCCGAAACAGATCGGGATTGCTGGGCGGCTCAAGATCATGCGCGCCGAACGCCGGCACGGGAAACTCACTTGGCTGCGTGGAATCAAGGAACGATGCCTTGCCTTGGCCCGTTAGTTTTTGTGCATCGATTTTCCGCTGTAGTTCCATAAAAGCATGCAGAAGTGCTTCGGGTCGTGGCGGACACCCGGGAATATAAACATCCACAGGAATGTAACGGTCGATGCCTTTCAAGACATTGTAACCCTGCTTGAATGGCCCGCCGGAAATCGCGCAGGCGCCCATCGAAATCACATACTTGGGGTCGGGCATCTGGTTGTAGAGCCGCACAATCTGGGGCGCCATTTTCTTGGTCACCGTGCCGGCCACGATCATCAGATCCGCCTGTCGCGGCGATGGCCGGAAAACTTCTCCGCCGAACCGCGCGAGATCGTAGCGCGACGCCGCGGTCGCGATCATCTCGATCGCGCAACAGGCCAGGCCAAATTGCAGCGGCCAGATGGAATTGCGCCGTCCCCAATTGTAAAGTTCCTGGGTCGAAGTCACCCAGATCCCCTGCTTTTGGAGTTCACTGCGCAGACCTTGGTCGACCGGATCGCTCATCGTGCTTTCGCCCAATCTAAACACCCTTTGCTCCAGGCCCAAACGAGTCCTTCGATCAGCAGCAGCAGGAAAACCAGGATCGCGATAAACGCGCCCATCGGCAAACCGGTGAAGGCCACGGCGAATGGCACCAGGAAAATCGCCTCCACGTCGAAGATCAGAAAAATAATGCAGTAGAGATAATACTGCGATTGGAATTGCACCCGCGCTTCCCCGATCGATTCGACTCCGCACTCGTAGGTCGCGTTTTTCGCCGGTCCGGGTCTTGGCGGCTGGAACACGCGTCTCCAGAGCCAGGCCAGCGCCAGCGGCATCAACGGAAAGATCACCGCGACGCCGCAGAAAATGACGATGAAAAAATAGGGATCAGGCGTCATGCGATGCAGATCGAATCATCCACTCGCGTTTGTTAACCGAGAGTCCTTGCTCCCGCCAGTGCATTCTGCCTTGATTAAAAAGTTGAGCGCCGCTTTTCTTCATCGCAGATGACCGGCGAGCGTGTTGACCAGATCTTCGTTGTCGCAAAGCACTGGCTCCTTTCGCTCCTGGCCGGTGCGCCGGACTGGGTGATGCCGATCGCTTCGAGTCTCCTGAATATTGCCGCGGTCCTCGGCGCGTTCATGACGCTCTTCGCTCTCATCTCCGTGCTGGAACGGAAAATTCTGGCGCGCATCCAAAATCGTTATGGACCGAATCGCGTGGGACCGTTCGGCCTGCTTCAGCCGGTGGCCGATGGGATCAAGCTGCTGATCAAGGAAGACATCGTGCCGATCCGCGCGGACAAGATCGTGCATTTTCTCGCGCCGATCATGATCGCGGCCACGGCAATCCTCGCGCTCGGCGTCATCCCGTACGGACGCAACATGACGCCGTTTTCCATTGATGGCGGCATTCTGTTTTTCTTCGCGGTCGGTTCGACCACCGAGCTCGGCGTCTTCATGGCCGGCTGGGGCAGCAATAACAAATTCTCGATGCTCGGCGCGATGCGCGCGATCGCGCAAATGGTCAGTTACGAGCTGCCGCTCATCATTACCGTGCTGCCGGTGATCATGATCGCGGGCTCCCTCTCGGCTGATGCGATCGTGGCCGCGCAGGATGGTTACACCCTGGCGGGCATCGTGCCGCGCTGGTTCGTCTTCACGCCCTGGGGGGCCGCGGCTTTCGTTTTGTTTTTTGTTTCGGGGCTGGTCGAATCCAATCGCACGCCCTTCGATGTGCCGGAAGGCGAATCGGAAATCGTCGCCGGCCACATGACGGAATATTCCGGGTTCAAGTACGCCACGTTCTTCCTCGCGGAATATTTCGGCATGTTCGCCATCAGCGGACTCGCCGTCACGCTTTTCCTCGGCGGCTGGCATTCGCCGATCAGCGCGCTCCAGTTTATTCCGTCCTACGTCTGGTTCTTCGCGAAGCTGGCCGTGCTCCTGTTCGTCTTCATCTGGATTCGCGGCACCCTGCCGCGCATGCGGATCGATCACGTCATGCGCTTCGCCTGGACTTTCATGCTCCCGATGGCGTTCACCTGCATCCTGGCCGCCGCGGTCTGGCATTATCAGCGTGGGATCGCGGGATGGTTCATCTCGCTGGGAGTTGTGGCGCTCGTTTATCTCGGGCTCTCGCGCATGCTCGAAACGAAAAAGAAATTTGCCCCGCGCACCTACCGTTTTGCCGAATGAGCGCCGCTGCTTTCATCGTCATTGCGGTTTTCACTCTCGCCGGCGCGCTCGCCGCTGCGTCGTTGTCGAAGCTCATTCATGCCGCGCTTTGCCTTGTCGTGGCTTTTGTCGGCATTGCCGCGTTATACTTTCTTCTGGGCGCCGAATTTGTCGGGCTGGTGCAGGTCTTCGTCTACGTGGGCGCGGTTGCGGTGCTGATCGTGTTCACGATTTTGCTCACCCGACCCACCGAGGAAAACACCGGCGGGTTCAATTGGGCCGGCATCGTCATTGCCATCGCCATCTTCGCCGTTTTGGTCTGGGCCATTCTCGGAACGCCCGCGCTTTCCATTGTCGCGCCGCGAATCGAAGCGCTCACCGTGAAGCGGATCGGCGAAGTGCTGATGACCGATTACATCTGGCCGCTGCAATGCATTGGCTTGCTGCTGACCGCCGCGCTGATCGGGGGGCTCATTCTGGTCATGGAAGAAAAACGATGAAGGACGATTCTTCACCCCGGGTAGCGCGCGCGTCTCGCGCGTTGGCGATGGCGTCCTCGCCGTCGCGGACTTTTCATTACGCTCCGGATTCGGACAGCACTCACTGGAAGTTCGTTTCGGCGGGACGCCGAAACCAGCGCGCGAGACGCGCGCGCTACCCAAGCCTATGACACCAACGCTTCAACTCTTCCTCATTATTTCCGCGGCGTTGTTTTCCATCGGATTGCTCGCCGCGTTGAGCCGGAGGCACGCGATCTTCATTCTAATCGGGATCGAGTTGATGCTCGCCGCCGCCAACCTGAATTTCATCGCGTTCTGGCGTTTCGCTCCGCAACCGCAGCCACCGACCGGCGTGATGGTCGCCATCTTCTCCATCGCGATTGCCGCCGCGGAAGCAGCTGTCGGGCTCGCTCTGGTCATCGCGGTTTATCGGCACTATCGAACGACCAACGTCACCAAACTCGACCAACTCAAGGGATGATAATTCGCGCTCAGAGATCAGGATCAGGAGCGGGAGTGAAAATCTTCTCTTCGTTGGACGTTGGACGTTTTCTTCTTCCCGCATGATTCCCTGGATCGTCTCCAATCTCTGGCTCATCCCCGCAGTTCCTCTCGCGGCGTCACTCTTGATCCTTAGCCTCGCGAATTCGCGCCGCACCGCTTCGGCCGTACTCGCCATTATCGGTCAGATCGCTGCGCTCGCTCTCGCGGTGACCGCATTCCTGCCCACCCTGCAGGCGCCCGGCTGGCGCGCCTTCCATAATTTCACCTGGTTCAGCTTCGGCGATCACGCGCTTCGGCTCGGCTGGATTCTCGACCCGCTTACAGCCGC
>JBEEHO010000101.1:0-7594 GCA_041167425.1 Verrucomicrobiota bacterium
TCGGGATGACCCTGCCTGTCGCGATTGTCCTAACGGATGTAGTTTGCCGCATGAAACGCCTCGCCTTTATCGCGGTCATTGTTTTCTTCGCGGTTTCACTCGCGCCGGCCCAGATCGATCGCATCACTGGCAAACCATTTGCGACCCGCTCTGAAGTCATCGCCCGTCATGGGATCGTTTGCACCAGCGTGCCGTTCGCCACGCAGGTTGGTCTCGATGTTCTAAAACGAGGGGGCAGCGCCGTCGACGCGGCGATCGCGGCGAATGCCACGCTCGGATTGATGGAGCCGGTTTCGAACGGCATCGGCGGCGATCTCTTCGCGATCGTCTACATCGCAAAGGAAAACAAACTCTATGGCTTGAACGGCAGCGGACGTTCACCGCTCGGACTCAGCTACGACCAGATGAAAGCCGAGCTGGCGAAGCTGAAGCGCGACACGATCCCGCCGACCGGCATGTTGCCAATCAGCGTGCCTGGCACCGTCGATGCCTGGGCGGAATTGCACAAAAAATTCGGAAAGCTCTCGTTAGGCGACGATCTCTCCGGCGCGATTCGTTACGCCGAAGAAGGCTTTCCCGTAACCGAGCTGATCGCTTGGTATTGGGGCCGGAGTGTGCCGCTCTACAGCAAAATGCCTGGCGGGTTTCTGCAGACCTACACCCTTGACGGCAAGGGCCGCGCGCCGGCGAAAGGCGACATTTTCAAAAATCCCGCGCTCGCGCAAAGCCTGCGCCTGATCGGGGAAAAAGGACGGGACGCTTATTATAAAGGCGAGATCGCGGACAAGATCGACGCGTTCATGCAGGCGAACGGCGGTTATCTCCGCAAAGCCGATTTCGAGAAGCACACTTCCACCTGGGTCGATCCAGTCTCGGTGAATTATCGCGGCTACGACGTTTTCGAATTGCCGCCAAACGGCCAGGGGATCGCCACGCTTCAGATGCTGAATGTGCTCGAAGGATTCGATCTGCATGCGATGGGATTTAATTCACCGGCGACTTTGCACGCGATGGTCGAGGCGAAAAAAATCGCATGGGCTGATCGCGCGAAATTTTATGCCGATCCGGCCTTCTCGAAAATTCCGCTGGCGGGTTTGCTGTCGAAGCCGTACGCGGCCGAGCGCCGGAAGCTGATCGATCCGGAGCACGCCGCGCGCAAAGTCGCGCCGGGCAATCCGGCGCTGAAGGACGGCGACACGATTTACATGTGCACCGCGGATGACGAAGGCAACATGGTCAGCCTCATTCAAAGCAACTACCGCGGGATGGGGAGCGGCATCGTTGTTCCCGGCCTCGGTTTCATGTTCCAGGATCGCGGCGAATTATTTTCGATGGAGCCCGGCCACGCAAATGTTTACGCGCCGGGCAAGCGCCCGTTCCACACCATCATCCCGGGTTTCGTGATGAAAGACCAAAAGCCGTGGCTCGCGTTCGGCGTCATGGGTGGAGGAATGCAACCGCAAGGGCATGTGCAGGTGTTGACGAATCTGATCGACTTCGGCATGGGGGTGCAGGAAGCCGGCGACGCCTCGCGCTGGCAACACGAAGGCGATAGCGAACCGACCGGTGAAAAACTGACGGAGACCGGCGGGTATCTGAATCTCGAAAGCGGTGTGCCTTATGAGACGGCGCGCGAACTAAAGAAAAAAGGTCATGACGTCCGATTTGATCTTGGCGGCTACGGCGGCTACCAGGCGATCAAAGTGGAGATGCACGACGGCCAGCGCGTTTATGTCGGCGCCAGCGAGAGCCGGAAAGATGGGCAAGCGGCGGGATATTAGTTTTCGCGTTGCTCCTTGCTTGTCATCCCGAGCCGCGCAGACGGCGAGGGACCCCACAGCCGCATGTAAGGTCACGCAAGTCATGGTTCGTCGCGTTCGAAGCGAAAGCCTCGTGGATCGCGAAGCGTTCCTGGCGTGATTTTTCCCTTCGACTGCGGGGTCCCTCGCCGTCTCCGCAGGCTCGGGATGACAGATGCACGTGCGCGCGAGACAGCTGCACGTGCGCGCGAGATTTTCGCTACGCGATCGACACCGTCTTGATGTTCACAAACTCGCGAATTCCTTCCGTGCCGAGCTCGCGGCCGAAGCCAGAACGCTTCGCTCCGCCAAAGGGCAACCGCGGGTCGGAAGCCACCATGCTGTTGATGAAGACCATTCCGGCCTCCAACTCGGCGGCGAAGAGTTCCTGCTCGGCCGGATCGTTCGTCCAGGCGCTCGCACCGAGGCCAAAAGAACTATCGTTCGCAATCTCGATTGCTTCGGACGCGTCCGAAGCGCGAAAGAAACACGCGACCGGCCCGAAGATCTCTTCGCGGCAGGCTGGCGAATCCCGCGGAATATCCGTGAGCACCGTGGGCTCATAGAAAAACCCCGCGCGCTCAATTCGTTTTCCGCCGGTGAGCAATTTCGCTCCCGCGGCGATCGAACCCTGCACCTGCTTATCCACGCCGCGCAAGATCGCTTCCGTGGCGAGCGGCCCAATCTCGGTCGCCTCGTCGAGCGGATTTCCAACCTTGAGGAACTGCATGCGCTTCACAAATCCCGGCACGAACTGATCGTAGATTTTAGCCGACAAGATGAAGCGCTTCGCGGCGATGCAGGATTGACCAGTGTTGAGGGTGCGCGCCGTCACCCCGGTCATGATTGCCGCTTCCAAGTCGGCGCTGGGCATGACAATAAACGCATCGCTGCCGCCTAACTCCAGCACGCTCTTCTTGATCTGCCGCGCGGCGGCGCTCGCCACTTCGCTGCCCGCGCGCTCGCTGCCGGTCAGCGTCACAGCCTTCACTCGCGGATCATCGATCAGGCCACGCGTCTGGTCCGTTTCGATCAGCAACGTCTGGAAGACGCCATCCGGAAATCCGGCGCGCCGAAAAATATCTTCAATCGCCAGCGCGCATTGCGGCACGTTCGCGGCGTGTTTGAGCAGGGCGACATTGCCCGCCATGAGCGCGGGCGCGGCGAAACGGAACACCTGCCAGAAGGGAAAATTCCACGGCATGATCGCGAGCACGGCGCCGATCGGTTCATAACGCACGTAGCTGCGCGTTGCGTCGGTCGGAATGATTTGATCGGTTAGAAAACGTTCGGCATTCTCCGCATAGAAGCGGCAACCGCGCGCGCATTTCACCACCTCATCGATTCCCGCACGCAGCAGCTTTCCCATTTCGAGCGTGATGACGCGCGCGAGTTGTTCCTGTGCCTGCTCGAGAAGATCAGCCGCGGCATCTAGCCATGCCGCGCGTTGAGCGAATGACGTTCGGCGATAGCGCGCGAAACCATGCGCCGCCTTCGCGAGTTTCTCTTCGATTTGCGCCGAATCGAGGGCGCTAAACTCCTTCAGCGTTTCGCCCGTGGCCGGATTGATCGATGCGATCGCCATTCGACTTTATAGCCGCAGACCTTTCGGGATCAAGACGCGGTCGAGCAGATCGAAACTCCATTGGACCAGCAGGGCCAGAACTGCGGCGGGGATTGCGCCCTGCAGAATCGTAGCGTGATCGTTCAAGTTCAAGCCGCTCAAAATCGGTTCGCCCAGGCCGCCGGCGCCGATGAGCGCGGCGAGCGTGGCCGTGCCGATGTTAATGACCGCGCTCGTTTTTATTCCGCCGAGAATCGTGCGCGACGCGATCGGCAGATAGATTTTCCAAAGCCGCGCGGAAGGTTCGAGACCAAGCGCGATGGCCGATTCGCGGACCGGCTGCGCGATATCCTGCAATCCGGTTGAGGTGTTGCGCACAATCGGGAGGAGCCCGTAAAGAAAAAGCGCGGCGATGGCGGTACGCGGGCTGATTCCAAAAAATGGAATGGGGATCAGGAGCGCGAGCAACGCCAGCGAAGGAATCGTCTGCACCGTGCTGGTGACGGCGAGAATCGTGTGGCCAATCCACCCACCACGGCTGGCGATAATGCCGAGCGGAATGCCCACGACGATCGATAGAAGCAGTGAGATGCCGGCGAGCTGCAAATGTCTCAACGTCCAGCGCATCAACTTGTGCGAAAAGGCTTCGCCACTTTTCGCCGTGCCTTCGGCGTTGCCGAAATAAAGATTGGCCGCGCGCGCGTAATCTTTTGTCTGTTCGGCCTCGGCGTTCAAGCGGCGCATGCGCTGCTCGTCGAGCGTTCCTTCCAGTTTGCGCAACGCCGCGATCGCTTTTGGAGGCGCGTCGAGCCGATAGAGAAAGACCGCTTTGTATTGCGGAAAAAATTCAAGATCGTCGGCCAGCGTGACCAGATCGTTCTGCGCGATCTTCGCATCGGTGGAGTAGGCGTCTTTCACATCGATCTCATTTCTGGCCAGCGCTTCGTAACCAAGCGCGTGATCGATGCCGCGGACATCCTGCGGGAGCAATCGATAGCGCTGAGCGAGCGGCGGCCAGCCATCGCGCCGGTCGAGGAATTCGTGCGTGAGACCGAAATGCAATTCCGGATGGGCGCGCAGATCGGAGATGGTGCGGATGTGCGCGGCTTCGGCGGAAGCGCGGCGCATGACCAGGGCCCAGGTGTTATTGAAACCGAGCGTGCCGGTCATCCCGACGCCGAGCGGTGCGAGCGCGTTCCGGATTGCGTCTTCGGATTTCAATTCGGGGCGCTTGAGGATCTCCTCCACAATGGTGCCGGTGTAATCGGGGTATAACGTGATGCGCCCCGTGCGAAGGGCTTCCCACACGATGATTGTTCCGCCCATGCCGGGCCGGAAATCGATTTGGAATCCGGCATTTTCGATCGCGCGTTTCGCGATCTCTCCCAGGACGTAGGACTCCGTGAATTTTTTCGAACCCACCACGATTGGTTCGGCTGCGGACAGTGGAGAGGTGAGAATCAGGAAAGCAGGAAAACAGAAAAGAAAGTTCCGGATCAACTTTTCCTGTTTTCCTGTTTTCCTGATTCGTTTCATATCAGCGCGAGACCTCGTTGCGCGTTGATGAACTCCGTCACGAAATCGCTCGCTGGTTTCGTGCGCAGATCTTCCAGCGTCCCGATTTGGACGACGCGTCCTTCATTCATGAGCACGATCTCGTCGCCGAGGTAGGCGGCTTCGGCCAAGTCGTGCGTGACGAGAATGGCGGTTTGTTTCAGCCCGCCAAAAATTTCTTTCAGATCTTTTTGCAGCGAGGCGCGGACCAGCGGATCGAGCGCGCCCAGGGGTTCGTCGAGCAAGAGCAGCTCGGGTGAAAGCGCGAGGGCGCGCATGAGGCTGATGCGCTGACGCTGGCCGCCAGAAAGCTCGATCGGATAACGATCGAGAGCGGTTTGCGGGAACCGAGTCAAAGCGCATAGCTCCGCCAACCGTCGATCCATCTCTGCCGCGGGGCGTTTCAAATGCGCCGGCATGAGCAGCACATTCCGGCGGGCGGTGAGATGCGGGAATAAGCCGCCGTCCTGGATGACGTAGCCAATTCGCCGCCGAAGGGCCGGGATATTGACGGGGGTGATCGGCGCGCCGTCGAATTGAATCGTGCCGCTATCGGGCGCCAGCAGGCCGATGATCAAACGCAAGAGCGTGGATTTGCCGCAACCGCTCGGGCCGATCAGGACGGTGGTCTTTCCGCGCGCGAAATCGAGGTCGGTGGGATGAAGCGCGACGGCGGCGCCGTAGCTTTTGCTGACGCCGGTTAGCTGAACGAGCGAGTCCACAATTCGTTTTTAGCGAAGCGTGAACCGGTCGCGAAGATTTATCTGCAGGCGTTTCTGCTGTAGCCGCAGCCCTGTGGGCCGCGTGAGAGCAGACGTCGCATTCTCCCCACGCGGCCCACAGGGCCGCGGCTACAGCAGAGGAACGCGCCAGCTATTCGGCCACCGTGAAATGGAAAACGGCAAACAACCGCCGCGGATCGGTCCAGACGCGGGCGAGACGAAAACCGGCCGAGACGGCGAGCCTGGCGAAATCTTCCTGGGTGTATTTGTAGGAAAATTCCGTGATGATTTTTTCGCCGCGGGCAAATAAAAATTCCGCGCCGCCGACGTGGACCGTTTGTTCCGCTTCGCTGATCAGATGCATCTCGATGCGATGGTGGCGATCGTTGTAGATCGCCTGATGCCGCCAAAGCGGAAGATCGAAGTCCGCGCCAAGCTCGCGGTTCGCGCGAACAAGCAGATTCAGATTGAACTCCGCGGTCACGCCGGCGCTGTCGTTGTAGGCGGCTTCCAGAACCTCGCGGGCCTTCTGGAGATCGACTCCGATGATCAATCCGCCGCTCTTCCCGCAAAGCCGGCAAACGCGCCGGAGAAAATCGGCCGCGATTTCGGGCTCCAGATTTCCGATGGTCGAGCCGGGAAAATAAACGGCGACATGGTCCGGTTTCCGGAGCGATTTCGGCAGCTGCAGCGGCTGGAGATAATCGCCACACACCGGCAGGATTTCGAGCGCAGGCATGGCGCGGCTCAATTCCGCGGCGGAATCTGTCAGCCGCTGTTTCGAAATGTCCACCGGCACGTAAGCGATCGGATTCTCGAGATGTTCGAGCAGCATCCGGGTCTTCACGCCGGCTCCGGTCCCGAAGCCGATCAGTTCCGCGTTCGCGCCGATTGATTCGGCCATTTCGCCGCCGTGGCGCCGCAGGAGTTCCGTCTCGGTGCGGGTGATGTAATACTCCGGCAGCTCGCAAATTTTTTGGAACCGCTCCGCCCCGCGCTCGTCGTAAAAGAATTTGCAGGGCAGCGAACGGGGCGAACTGGAAAGCCCGTCCACGACTTCGAGGAGAAAATCCTCACTGACCGGCTCGAGATCGAGCACGTTGACCCGGCCGGGGATTCCACTCATGCGGGATCGCGGGCCAGCCGGATACCGGTAAACTGCCAGCGTTTTTCCGGCTGAAAGAAATTGCGATAGGTCGGGCGAATGTGGCTGCGCGAGGTCGCGCACGAACCGCCGCGGAGGACCATTTGATTGCACATGAATTTACCGTTGTATTCGCCCAGCGCGCCGGGCACAGCGCGATAACCGGGGTAGGGAAGATACGCGCTGCGGGTCCATTCCCAAACGTCGCCGAACATTTGGAGTAGCGTGTTCTCGCCCTTGGTGCCGGCGGGCTCGGGATGGAGGCGTTGTGACTCGACGAAGTTTCCCTCGATCGGCAACTCCGAAGCGGCATGTTCCCACTCGAATTCCGTCGGAAGACGCGCGCCATCCCAATTCGCATAAGCGTCCGCCTCGAAATAGCTCACGTGCGTGACGGGTTCCGATTCGTTGATCGGCCGGAAACCGGAGAGGGTGAAATTCCACCAGGCGCCATCACGTTCCACCCAGTAAAGGGGCGCCTGCCAGCGTTGCTCGTTCACCGTGGTCCAGCCGAGGGAAAGCCAGAATTCCGGTCGCGTATATCCGCCCGCTTCCATGAAGGCGAGGTATTCGCCGTTGGTGATGAGCCGATTCGAAAGCGAGAACGCCGGGACGAGCGCCTTATGCCGCGGGCCTTCGTTATCGTAGGAAAATTCGTCGCTGTCGTGGCCGATCAAAACGGTCGCTTCGTCGAATTCGACAAAGTGCTGCGGTGCGATCTTGCCTGTTTTCGGACCGGACGCGTCGGGTTGAAAAATTGGGTAGAGGGGATTTTGAGAGAAGACATGCTTGATGTCGGTGATCAGGAGTT
>JBEEHO010000102.1:0-3801 GCA_041167425.1 Verrucomicrobiota bacterium
AGAAGATAGCGGGCCGCCAGAGTCTCCGTCGCGGTATCCGGCCGTTCGACATCGATCCGCACGCTTTCCCGATCGAACTCGATTTTCTTTACCGTCGTTTCCTCGCGGATCTCGGCGCCATTTTCGCGCGAGTGATCGAGCAGCATTTTATCGAACTCCGAGCGAGTGACCTGGTAGGCGCGATCCTGCTGAGATTCGAATCCGTCCTTAAAGTAGAATTTTGCGCTGGTGCTGCCACAAGCCGCGATGATTTCTCCGCCGTGCTTGGGCATGAACGCGCGGTCGAGTTTTTCGCGAATGCCGAGACGATCGAAAGCTTTGGTGCTGAAAGGCAGGAGCGATTCGCCGATGTGAAAACGCGGAAACTTTTCGCGTTCCAGCACAACGACGCTTCGTCCGGCGCGCGCCAGCAACGTGGCCGCCGTGCTCCCGGCCGGACCGCCACCAATAATCGCGACGTCGTACATCTCGCTCTTCATTTGGTCCAAGGTAGCAAACTTCCCCCCGAAGCAAATACTGCTCTGCCGGCCGTACGACGATTCATCATCGCACGCGCGGGAAATTATATTTTGTCCGGAGCGAGCGATAAGCGTCGCGCGGCATTTGCACGAGAATCGGGCGCCGGATTGGATCGAGCCAGCGGATCAATCTCACCAGGTCTCTCTCCGGCATCGCGGTACAGCCTGCCGTGAAGGTGGACGAGTTCTTCCAGATGTGGAGAAATATGCAGGACCCCGCCCCTGGAATCGCAGACCGGTTGTGATCGACGACGACTCCCCACTTATAGAGAACGTCATCGCGCCGCATCCGTTCCGAACTGCGCCAGTCGACTTTCGCGATCTGCGACCTGTCGACCAGCCTGTTGTAGTAGCGCGATTTCGGATCATCAACGCCCTCGATCTCATTTGAGAGCGCGAGATAGGGGAGCTTGATCCAGCCGCTAGAACGCGCCGGCGCGTAGCCAAAGGCCGACGGAAGACGAAAAATACCGGCCGGCGCTTTATCGTCGCCTTCCTTCTTGATCGGTGCACCGCTGAAATTCAGGCGGACCAAACCCCGGCCGCGCGCCAGCCCTTTTTTTCCCACCACGACCGGAATGCCAGAGCCCCGCTCGTTCCACCCGCCCGCGGACGCATTCCGCTCGAACGAATGCATCACTCCAGTGGTCGCGTCCCAGTCTTTTGTCAGGACGACAACGCATTGAAGCGAGCGGTCCAGCTCGCGCGTGGCGGCTCGACCCGTGGCCATCGGCCAACTGCACAGGAGAAGGAGCAGGGGAGACAATCGAGGCGGCATCGCGATGAACTAAGACTGGCTGCGCGCGGGTTGAAAGGAAATTATGGGAGCCGCGCGCGGACGCCCGGATTGGCAACTGACAAACAGAAGCGCTAGGATCGGGGCCAGTGCCGTACGACGCTTTCATCAGCTATTGCTCGGAAGACAAGAAAGTCGCCGATGCCGTTTGCGGAACGCTGGAGGCAAACAAAATCCGCTGCTGGATCGCGCCGCGTGACGTTCTGCCCGGCCGGACCTGGGGTTCGGCGATCGTGGAGGCGATCGGCGACAGCGCGGTCATGGTGGTAATTTTTTCCAAACATTCCAACGGCTCGCCGCAGGTGATGCGCGAGATCGAACGCGCCGTGAATAAAGGCGTGTCGATTATTCCCTTTCGCGTCGAGGCCGTGGTGCCTTCAAAAGATTTGGAATATTTCATCAGCAGTTGCCATTGGCTCGATGCAATGAATCCGCCGTTGGAACAACACATCGGCGAACTCGCCAATGCGATCCTTGCCTTGCAACGTCGCGGAGCATTGCCCGGCAAAGAGAAGGCCGGGACAAAATCTAGACGGCGCCCGATCGCGCTTTGGATTTGTCTCGCCCTCTCCGCGGTCCTCGCAATCACTGCCGGCGCCTGGTTTCTTCGGCCGCGCGCCAGCAGCGGTCCAACAGTCCAGCTGGAGAGACCGGCGCCGGACGCGTCGGTGGTCGGGCCGCTCCTTCTTTCCTGGACGACAAAGGACCTCGCGCCGGAAAATCTTTCGTTCGAAGTCTCGCTCAGCCCGGACGGCAAACCGCCCATTCTGCAACGGACCGCGCGCAACTCGATCGTGCCACAAGGGCTCGAGGGAAAAGTGCGCTGGAAAGTTCGGCCGCTCTGGCAAAGCCCTGGCCAGCCGGAGCGATTCGGGGCGTGGAATAAAGAACAAAGCTTCACTTATTTCGCCAGCGCGCTGAATCGGATCGTCGCGACCCGCACCATTCATGTCGGAACCGCCGAGCCCGATGGATTTTTCGTCCGCCAGGAAGGCGCCGAACTCAGCGGCTACGAAATCGAGCTCCTGCGCGATCTCGGGACGCGCATCCTCGCGGCGCGCGGAATCTCGGCCAAGCCTGCCATCACTTACACCCGGCGAATCTGGGGCGAAGATTTTTTTCGCCTGCTCGAACGCGACGGCGCCGTGGATTTGATCGCTTCGGCCATCTCGATCACGCCGGAGCGCGAGAAAACTTACGGGCTGCTCTTTACCCAGCCCACGCTGCAATATCCGCAGACCATGATCTCCAAGCCGGGCACGCAACCTTTCCTGCAGGGCAAGCTGGTGTTGCCTCGCGTGGGCGCCGCGGAGAAAACGACGAATGAAACGTTTGCGCGCAAACTCCTGGGTGAAACGGCCGGCGAGCGGTTCGTGCCGTATGCGGGGAGTGGCGCTTACGATCGAATGCTGGCCGACCTGGTGGCCGAGCGGATCGATGGCGCATTGATCGACAAACCATACGCCTTGCAAAAAGTCGCGGAGCTCAGGCAATCCATCGGAGCCGATCTTGCCTTGACGGATATTACCGCGGACATCGTTCCGGGAATCGAGCTGGAGAAAATGGGCTTCGCCGTTAGGAAAACCGACCGCGCGCTCTTAAAGGAACTCAACGACCAGCTTTCGACCACAGCTGCGGCGCGCGACGGAGTCCTGAGCAAATCGATTCCCGGCTGGAGCAACTAGCTGCTTCTGTAGCAGCGGACGGCGCAGAGAGTTTGCCCCGCAACCGAAGAAGCAATTTCGTGGACGCGCGAAGGTTCCCGCTCTCGCTTCGCACAGCGAAGCGCTACAGGTTCAGATGACGGCGCTTGCCACGTTCGTGGAACGGAACTAACCAAACGGCAGCCGATGAAATTGATCGACCGCTACGTCAGCCGCCAGCTGATCGTGAACCTTCTTTTCGCGATCGTTGTGCTCAGCTTCGTTCTCGTCCTGGGAAACATTTTCCGGAAGCTTCTTCCGCTGCTGGTCAATCACGATCTGCCGGTGGAATACCTGATCGGTTTCGTCGCCTACGTCCTGCCCTTCTCGCTCATCTTTACCATCCCGTGGGGTCTTCTCACCGCCGTGCTGCTCGTCTTCGGCCGGCTCTCAGCCGATAACGAACTCATCGCGCTGCGTTCCAATGGCGTGAGCATCGGACGGATTTGCATCCCCCTGGTAGTGATCGCGATTCTTTGCACCGCTGCTTCCGTGTGGCTCAACGTCCAGATCGCGCCCGCCGCCCAGGAAGAAATGCGCAGCACCGTTTTTAATCTGGCTACGCGCAACCCGATGGCCCTCTTCGGTAGCGATCAAATCATCGATCAATTCCCCGGCCACAAAATTTACGTCGGCAAAAAAGATGGCAATAAACTGGAGAACATCATCGTTTTTGAAATCAACGAAGACAGCATGCCGATGAAAGTGACTTATGCCCGGACGGGCGACCTCGAGGCGGATCTGCCGGGCAAGCGCATCCTCATGCATCTCAATGGGGCGCGTT
>JBEEHO010000103.1:0-13515 GCA_041167425.1 Verrucomicrobiota bacterium
GACGATCAGGTTCGCGTAGGTCCGCGGGAGCGAGCCGCGATTTCCGCCGAGCGGAATGTAAAGGTACTCGCGCAGCCAGGTGGAAAGCGAGATGTGCCAGCGCCGCCAGAAGTCGGTGATCGACTCGGCGCGATACGGCGAGTCGAAGTTCTTCGCGAAGACGAAGCCGAGCATCAGCCCGAGGCCGATCGCCATGTCCGAGTAGCCGCTGAAATCGAAATAGATCTGGAAGGAGTACCCGACCGATCCGAACCAGGCATCGAGTGTGCCGATCGAACCGGCGTTGAAGGCCGTGTCCGCGATTTTTCCGCAGGGATTCGCCAGCAGGATTTTTTTCGCGAGGCCGAGCATGAAGAAGGCGACGCCGCGCGCGAATTTGTCCGAGGTGAGGGCGCGATATTTGAGCTGCTCCGCCAGGAAAGAGAATTTCAGGATCGGCCCCGCGACGAGGTGCGGGAACATGGAAACGAAGCAGGAGAAATCGACGAAGTTCGCCATCGCTTCGGCTTCACCGCGATAAACATCGATGGTGTAGCTGAGCGCCTGGAAGGTGTAAAAGCTGATGCCGAGCGGCAGGACCACGCGGAAAAAAGTGTCGAACTGGGCGTGATGAAGCCCGAGCGTTTCAGCCAGGCCGTTCCAGCTCTCGATGCCGAAGTTGAAGTATTTGAAGAAGCCGAGCACCGCCAGGTTGAGCACGACCGAGATCCAGATCGCGTGCCGTTGCGTGCGGGTGCGCGAGGCGCGGCGCGGCAATTGTTTTACCGGCGCGTGCAGTCGCCAGAAACGCCAGGTGTCGTGCGCGATGACGAGACTCATCAGCCAATCGATGAACGTGGTCGCGAACATGAGCGGCACGAAACGCGGCTCAGCCCAACCGTAGAAAGTGTAGCCGGTCAGGATGAGCCAGCCGTTGCGCCACCGCTGCGGCGCACGGGCGAGCAGGTAGTACCCCAGCAGCGCGACCGGCAGGAAGTAGTAGACGAAAAGATGAGAACTAAAAACCATGCGGGTATCGGAGGGCTAAACGGAGGTTGAGAATAAAAACAGCAGGGCGCTGCGCCAAGAATGCGTATTATCGCTACCGCCTTTCAACACATAATGAAAAAATTCCTTTTCCTGATTTCGATCTGCGCGCTCCCGATCTTTCTCGCGGCGGAAACGCCGGTTCAAGTCGCGCTTTCGGAAGCGCAGCAAAAGTTACGGGCAGCACTCGCGAGCAAGGTGCAGAGCTCCGAAAAGAAAAACGCGGCCGCGTGCGCCGAAGCGGATGGCTGGCTTTTCTTCGCGGCCGAGTTTCGTCTTCTCTCGCTCGGGCGGTTCTGGGGCGAGGAAGCGCAGAAAGTGAGCCGTTCGCATAAGCCCGATCTGGCGGATCCGATTCCGGCGATCGTTGATTTCCAAAAACAACTGAAGGCGCGCGGAATCGATCTGCTGGTGGTCCCGGTTCCGCCGAAGGCGGCGATTTATCCGGAAAAAATTCTTCCCGGTTTCGACGTCCGGATCGAGGACGCCGCTCCGCTTCTCCATCGCTTTTATGAAGAGCTCCGTTCGGCGGGAGTCGAGGTTCTCGACCTGACGCCGCTCTTTCTCAAGAACCGGGACGACAAGCGCGGCGGACTTTTTTGCAAGACCGACAGCCATTGGTCGGGCTTCGGATGCACCCTGGCCGCGCAAGCGATCGCGGAAAACGTTCGCGCCAAACTGACGGCTCCGCCGCCGCGAACGGAGTACGTTTCGGAGTGGAAAGAATCCCAGATCAACGGCGACCTCGTCAGCCTTCTTCCGCCAGATTCGCCCCGCCCCGGCCCTGAAAAAATCGCTGTTCGAAGCGTCAGTGAAAAGGGGACGAGCGCCGCGGTCCAGCCGGATGCGAACAGTCCGCTGCTTCTGCTCGGCGATAGTCACACGCTTGTGTTCCACGACTTTCTGGCGGAGCGCGCCGGACTCGTCGATCAGCTCGCGCAGGAGCTCGGCTTCGCTCCGGATTTGATCGGCACGCGCGGGTCCGGTGCGACGCCGGTGCGGATCAGCCTCTACCGGCACAGCCTGAAAAATCCCGGGTATCTCGCGAAGAAGAGAGTCGTAGTCTGGTGTTTCGCCGCGCGTGAATTCACGGAATCGGCGGAAGGCTGGGCCAAAGTGCCGATCGCGAAGTAGCTCCTTGAAACAGCTTGACGGAAGACGCGCTACTCGTTTGAAAGCGAGTGCCGGGTGAGTCTCGCAAAGTCCAAATGATCATTACGCGGAATCGAATCTTATCCTGGTTAATTGTTTCGGCCCTGATCGGTTCGCGCGTCTTTGCGCAGCAGCCGACGCCGGCCACGGCGTCGCAGCCCCCCGCGCCGTCCGAAGGCATCAACGTCCTGATCCTCGGCGACTCGCTGGCTTTATGCGGATTCGGAAAGCGGCTGGACGAAAGGTTTCGGGAGAGTACGCACGTGAAAGCGACGTTCACTTATCTCGCCTGCGGGACGAATCCGCTGAGTTGGCTCAAAGAAAAACCGTACACCAACATCAGGACGCATTGTGGATTCGTGAGCAGGAAATCGATCGGTGCGGACGAATGGGAGGAACTCGAGGACGTGTATGGCATGACCCGCGGTCACACGCCCGGCGCCCATCCCGTTCCGAAGCTCGAGGACTTGCTGGCCACGCTCCGGCCCGACATTTTGATCATGCAGACGGGAACGAATCTTTTCGATTTGTTCCCCGATCGCAAGACGGTGATCCCGCATCGTCACGGCCCCGCGCTCCGCAGCTATTTCGTCCCTTTCATAACCAAGGCGACCGGGGCTTCTTCCACTTTGAAGAAAATCTACTGGGTCGCGTCTCCCACTTCCGGACGCGTCTCGAAGGAGATTCAGGACTTCGTGCTGGAACAAACCCGCGCCGACATCGGCGGCATCGCCAGCGTCATCGATAGCCGGACGCTCGTTCCGTATCCGTATCACCACATGGAACCCGACAAGGAGCATTTCCTTGGCGCGGACATGGACCTGTGGGCCGACAAAGTTTTTGAATTCGTCGAGCACGATCTTTCCCTCCAGCCTCTTGCGAGCCTGAAGCCTTTGTCGGAAAAGGCGCCCGCCGTGGCGGTGAATCACGAGCAGCCGGCGCCGCCGGCCCAGAAGCCACAGGAGCAGCTGCAGGTCAAAGCGAAGTTGATCTTCAAGACGGAGCCAATCCCGGTAAACGAATTGTTACCGTATCAGGAATATCTCGTCGGCTACGTTTACGAGATTAACAAAATCGTGGCGGGGCAATATTCGGAAAAGCAAATACTCGTGATGCATCCGGCCTACATCGGGTTAAAAAAGCAGAAGCTCCATTATCGGATTGGGAAGACTTACAAACTTCAGCTGCATGAATTGGAAGAGACAGTTTGGAAAACCGTGAAATCCAAGGATGATTCGGGGTTGATCAATCTCCAGCCCTACATCCGGATCGAGGATGAAACTAAACACCCTGAGCATGCGCATTAAGAAAAATTGGGAGGCGCTGCTGCAATCGGCGCTGTTGCCTCTGGCCTTTCTCGTCGGCATCGGTTCATTCGTCCTCGTGGCGAGCGGCAAGCAAAAGTCGAGCAAGCCGATTCCCGAAGGTCCGTCGCCCAGCATCCTGATGGTGGGCGATTCGTTGTCCGTGGGGAAATTTGGCGAAGTGGTGCAGGGCCATCTGGCCCAGAAATATCCGGTGGCGGCTTATGCTTCCTGCGGTTCGTCGCCCGAGCACTGGATCACCGGTGAGCCGGATTTCATTACCAAGTGCGGCTATCGCCAGCACACTTTCGATTCCGACGTCTTCCGTGACTTTGCGAATGGGAAGCCGCCGCGGCCCACCCTCACGCCAAAGCTGACAAGGCTGATCAACAAGTACCAGCCGACCATTCTCATCGTTCAGCTCGGCACCAACTGGATGGATCGCTCGATTACGGACGAGCAAATGAACAGCTATCTCGACCGCTTTGTCAGCGAAGCTCGCCACGGTTCTGTCCAGCAAATCATCTGGATCGCGCCGCCGGATTCCTCGCGGTTAAGGAAAACACAGGGGCGCGTGCATACGGTCATTCGGCAGGCGGCAAGGCGGGATGGCTTTCAGGTGGTGGATTCGCGGGACTTCACTCATTACGTCGCCGGAAAAACTGGCGGCGACGGAATCCATTATAGTAGTGAGGCTTCGGAGACGTGGGCCCGAAAGATTCAGGGTGAGCTGGATTCCAAACTCTCCCGCAGTGTGCGCGAGCTGAAATTCAGCCGCTTGAAGCAGGAGAGCTAGGTCCCCGGTTGCGTCACGTCATTGCGCGTTTTATATCCGGCCACAAACTGGTCGCGGAAACGTGCGAAGTTGCTTTCCTCGATCGCGCCGCGCGCGCGGCTCATGAGATCGAGATAGAAATGCAGGTTGTGAATCGTGAGGAGTCGCAACCCGAGAATCTCCTCGGCTTTGACCAGGTGACGGATGTAGCCGCGCGTGAAATCACCACACGCCGGACAGCTGCAGCCTTCTTCGATCGGTCCTTTTTGCAGCGCGAACTCGGCGTTCTTTAGATTGAGCGTTCCCGCGGCGGTGAAGGCCGTTCCGTTGCGCGCCAGCCGCGTCGGCAGAACACAATCGAACATATCCACGCCGCGCGCGATCAACTCGAGGAGCTGCGGCGGCGTACCCAGCCCCATCGCATAACGCGGTTTGTGCTCGGGCAAATGCGGCTCGCTCCATTCCACCGCCTGCATCATCTCCGGCTCAGGCTCGCCCACGCTCACCCCGCCGATGGCGTATCCGTCAAAATCCATCGCCGCCAGCGCCTGCGCACTCGACCGCCGCAAATCTTCGAACGTCCCTCCTTGCACGATCCCGAAAACCATCTGACGCGCTGTAGCCGCGGCCCTGTGGGCCGCGTCCTCGCTCCACGCGGGCCGCAGGCCCGCGGCTGCAACCTTGCACCTCGCCGCCCAGCGATGCGTCATCTCCAAACTCCGCGCCGCATAATCGTACTCACACGGCCACGGCGGGCACTCATCAAGCACCATCGCGATATCGCTTCCCAGCGCCGCCTGGATTTCCATCGCGATCTCCGGGCTGATGAAGGTCGGCGTCCCATCCAGATGATTTTGAAACGCGACGCCCTCCTCCGTGATTTTCCTCAACTTGGCCAGCGAGAAAATCTGGTAGCCGCCGCTATCCGTCAGGATGGGCCCGTCCCAATTCATGAAAGAATGCAATCCGCCGAAATGCCGGATCACCTCCACTCCCGGCCTAACGAACAGATGATAGGTGTTCCCGAGAATGATCTGCGCTTTCAGTTCGCGCAGTTCCTGCGGACTCACGCCCTTAACTGAGCCCTGCGTCCCCACCGCCATGAAGGCCGGCGTCTCAATCACGCCGTGCGCAGTTTTCAAGCGACCTCGGCGCGCTCTTGTGTTCCTATCGGTCGCCGTCAATTCAAACATCGGCGGCACCTTGGGAAATGATTGAACGTGTCGCAAGCGGCAAATCGTCCAGCCAGCCGAACTGGCGATTCTATTATTGGGCTTGGGTGGCGCTGCTCTTCGGCTGGGCGGCCTGGCAACGATTTGCCCTGCCCCTCGATCCAATCGCTGATTCGGATGTCTGGGGTTATCTCGCGCCAGCGTTGAGGAAACTGGTCGGCGAGGAGTTTGGCCACACTTACGGGCGCAACTTTGTTTATCCGGCGTTCCTTTTCTCGCTCCTGCGCGTTTTCCGGGACTTTCGCGCAATCGTGATTGCTCAACATTTGCTGGGTCTTCTGGCCGTCGCGATCTTCCTGATCACGTGGCGGCGCACTCGCGTGTTCGTGCCGGATTCGCGGCTGAGCCTCGCCTTCCACGATGGATTGGGACTGCTCGCGACGCCGATTCTGCTTCTCGGCGCGGAACCCATTCGGGCCGAGATGCAACTTCGACCCGAAGGTGTGTGCGCATTCCTGGTCAGCCTCAATCTCTACTTTGCCATCCATTTTATGGCTTGCTGTTTCGTGGAGAAACGGCCGCGCGCCTCCGTCGGCCACGGGATCGGGACCGTATTCACGGCGGTCGTGCTCGCTTCCGCCAAGCCCAGTTTTGGGTTGCTCGCGATCGTCGCCGTTACGCCGGTCGCGATTCTTTTTTTCCGGCGGGGCTGGTTCCGGGAAAAAATCGCGCTGGGGATCGGGGCGATTTTGGGCGCGGCCCTGTTGTTAGTGCCCGAGTACTTCCTCAGCCGCGATGACGAACAAGACCGGCCGTTCCTGCCAGCCACGCTTTTCGTGAACCATGCCGACCTCATTCGCGACCAAATGGCCGATGACCTTCAGCACGGCGCCACAGTTCCGTATTCTCGTGAATGGCTCGAACGCGTGCACGCCGCGCTCCGCACCGAAATTGCGAAATCTTTCACGGCCCGTCCCGACCATTATTGGTCTTTCGGCTTCGATCCGGATTATCTGATGTACAACCCGGACTCAATCGTCGCCCAATTGCGCCGGGAGTTCGGGAATAATGGTCCTGATCCGTCCGCGTTTTATCGGTTCTATTATTGGCGAATCTGGCAGCGCCGTCCGTTGGCGGTCGCCCGGAAAATCCAAATCCAGATGACGGTTTTTTATGCGGCGATGTGTCCCGCCTACAACCGCGAGAAATCCCTCCCGCTGGCCGGCAAATATGGCGACGGAGCGCATGCCCTCCGCATCGAACCCAACCACGAGCTGCGGATGGATTACGCACCGGCAGTGGAGTTCGTGAGCCGGACAGAGTCCCTTGCGCGGAACGCGCCAGTCATTCACCAGCCGCTTCCCATCCGGATGACAAACTCTTTTTTCTCAGGCCTCTACCGGCCGTTGCTTTGGATCGCTCTTGCCCTCGGCGCAGTCGTTTTATTTCAGCAGCGTCATCGAAGGCGTTTGGGCTGGCTGACGGTGCTGGTCTTGTTCCTGTATTCCTATAACGCGACCGCTTGTCTTGAGGTAGCCATCGTCAATTCGCTGGAAGTTCGCCGCTACCTCACCGTGCAAATGTTCTTTACCACCGTCGCGCAATTTCTTGCTCTCTGGTTGCTCTGCGAAGTGGCTGTTGAAATGCGAGCGCGCCAGAAGGTTTCCTAGCGGCAGGCGGCAGCACGCGGACGATGTGTTATCTGGAAGGATGTCGGAACCGGTCCTTAATTCTGTGGCCAGCGCGAGCGGGCTGGTGGTGCGCTTTGGTCACCAGGTGGTGCTCGATCAGGCGACGGCCACGATTCTCGAAGGGGAACGTGTCGGATTGGTTGGACGCAACGGCTCGGGGAAATCGACGTTCCTCCAGATCGCGGCGGGCGTGATGAAGCCGGATGCGGGCGAGTTCAATCAGCGGCGCGACCTGGTTGTCGGTTACATGCCGCAGATGTTCGAGCTGGATGAAAACGCGACGGTCCACGCGAACATCCTTGCCGGCGCGCAGCGCGTTCTGGATTTGATCGCAGAGTACGAGATCGCGCCGGCCGATGGGGCGCGGAGCGGGATCCTGCTCGATCAGATCTCGCATTTCGATGGCTGGAATCTGGAACATCGAATCAAGAGTCTGATTACGAATCTGCACGCGCCGGACCCGAACCGGATCGTGTCGACTCTTTCGGGCGGCGAAAAAAGACGGGTGGCGCTTTGCCGGGCGCTGCTGGCGCGTCCTGATTTTCTGATTCTCGATGAGCCGACGAACCATCTCGATACGGGATCGATCGAATGGCTGGAAGATTTTCTGGCGCGTTACCAAGGCACCTGTCTCTTCGTCACGCACGATCGCTATTTTCTCGATCGCATCGCGACACGCGTGGTCGAGCTTTCACGCGGAAAATTTCACAGCTACGAAGGCAACTACACGGATTACCTGATCGCGCGGGCGGAGCGCGCGGCGGTCGAGGAAATGCAGGAGCACAAGCGCCAGAAGTTTTTGAAGCGCGAGCTCGAATGGGTGCGCAAAGCGCCGCGGGCGCGGCGGACGAAATCGGTGGACCGGGTGGAGCGTTATTTTGAGATGGCGCAGCAGGGTCCGCCGGAAGCGGAGCTCGAGGTCGATCTCATCATCCCGCCCGCGCCGAAGCTGGCGAATCGCGTGATCGAGTTGCGCGAGGTCGGGATGGAACTAGGCGGGCGCACGCTCTTTCACAATGTCTCGCTGAATCTGGCGGCGACAGAGCGGCTGGGAATCGTCGGGCGGAACGGGCTGGGAAAATCAACGCTGCTCAAGGTGATGATGCAGCAATTGGAGCCGACCAGCGGTGTGGTGGAGATCGGCTCGCGGACCGAGATTAATTATGTCGATCAAAACAGGCTCCTGCTCGATGACGCGAAGACGGTCTGGGAAGAAGTGGGCGAGGGGAGTGAATACGTGCGGCTCGGCGAGGAGAACATCACGTTGCGCGGATATCTCCGGCGCTTTCTTTTCACGGAGGAGCGCATCAACACGAAGATCAATCAGCTTAGCGGCGGGGAGCGGAGCCGCGTCCTGCTGGCGAAAATTCTCAAGCGCGGCGGCAACGTTCTTATTCTCGACGAACCGACGAACGATCTCGACCTCGGCACGCTTCGCCTGCTCGAAGAAGCGCTCGTGGCTTTCGGCGGCAGCGTGATCGTCGTCAGTCACGATCGTTATTTTCTCAATCGCGTTTGCACGGCCATTCTTGCTTTCGAGGATGACGGCGCACTCCGCTACCACGTCGGGAATTACGATTACTACCTGGAGAAACGATCGGAGAAAGCGAAAGCAAGCAACGTCGATCAAGCGCAGCCGGTCGCAGCACCGAAGCCGGCGGCAAAACCGCGCAAACTCAAATGGAAAGAGGAGCGGGAACTGGAAGGAATGGAAGCCGCGATTCTCGCGGCGGAAAACGAAGTCGCCAGGATCGAGGCCATCTTCACCGCGCCGGATTTTTACACAACGCACGCGTCCGATTTTTCGAAAGTGGAGGTGGAATTGAGTAACGCGCGCCACGAGGTCGCGCGCCTCTACGCGCGTTGGACCGAGCTGGGCGACCTCGCCATTACCCCACCCGAGAATCATTGAAGGCGATGCGTCTTTCTGGGGAGCGCACGCGCCCCGCGTGCTGCTTTCGGCGCCCTCGCCGAAATCGCTTTTCTGCAGCGAAGAAAGTTCGCGATGGCGGGGCGCCATCGCCAGCACGCGAGGGCGCGTACGCTCCCCACCTTGCTACGCGCGCGTTATTCCACGATCCGTCGTGGTGACGAATTGCTTTGTATCGCTTCTCCAGTTTGGCGACACTCGCCCCAACGGTGCGCGTACGACCTGGGTTTCTAAGCCGTAGAGCGATTCGCTTCCTCCCATGGGTCGCCTTGTTTCTGATTGTCCTGGGGGTGCGGTTGTGGATGGTCGATGAGCTTGGCAGCAGCCTCCCAATTCTTGATGAGTGGAACGGCCAGGGCACGGACCTGCTGAAACCCTGGGTGGAGGGAACGCTCCGTTTTGCTCATTTGTTCAATCCTCACAATGAGCACCGTATCGTACTCAGCCGCATCCTGACTTTGGGATTATTTTGGCTGAACGGCCAATGGGATTCGCGGATCGCGCTGGTAGTAGACGCTACGGTCTTCGCTTCACTGGCGATAGCCGTCGCCACAGCGTTGCGGACCCTTTTCGGTTCGCGCTCCAGCGTCCTGATTTTTTCGTCCGTGGCTCTGTGGTCCGCTCTCCCATATGCGTATGAAAATACCTTATGGGGTTTCCAGTCCGCCTTTTACCTGCTGCTTTGTTTTTCATTCCTGGGACTCTGGGGCGCGGGATTGCATCCCGCCGGTTCGCGCTGGTGGATGGTCGGGATGGGGGCGGCTCTCCTCGCGTGCTTGAGCGTGGCTTCGGGGTTTCTCGCTCCAGTTGCTCTTGTTCTTTTGGGCGCATTGAAGCTGGCGAAAAAACGAAGCTCCTTTCAGAACTTTTGGATTACCGCCGCAGTCTCTTTTGGGATGATTGCCTTGAGTTTGTATTTTCGAGTAACCGTTCCACAACACGAAGTTTTAAAAGCTGCTTCGGTCTCGGCGTGGTTCGCTGCGTTTGGCCGGGCCCTGGCGTGGCCGTTTTCTGGGCCACCTTTCGCGGCCTTGGCAATGTATTCTCCCGCGATTGCGCTGCTGATTTTCTATTGCTGGAAACGTCGAACTGCGCTCGACCAGGAACATTCGCGATCAGCCGAAGCCTTGTTGGGCGTGGCTTTCTGGGTGGTCTTGCAAGCTGGCGCAATTGCGTATGGAAGAGGCGGCGACGGATTGCACAGCCCGGGATCGCGTCACATGGATTTATTGGCGCCGGGAGCGCTGGTGAATCTGTTCGCGGTAGTAACTCTTTTAAGGGCGCACCGGCAATCTGCCTGGATCTGGCGCGGAGGGAATCTGGCTGGAACAGCCTGGATGATTTGGGTGCTGTATGGCGTTATTTCGATGAGCCACGATCAATTCACCGAATGCCTCGCCAGGCACGGAGGCATTCGGATCGATGAGGAAAACGTCCGCGCGTACGTCGCCAGTGGTGAACGCGGATATCTGAAGCGATCTTCGAGTCCCCTTCTTCCATTTCCTGATCCGGCCTACTTTGCGATGTTGCTCGACGATTCCGCGATCCGACAAATTCTGCCCGCAGTGGTGCGGCCTCCGCTTCAAATCGAGAAAGAGCGCGATCTCGGGAATTGTTTTGTCCTGGGAGGGTATCCTCGCGAAATTCGTGATCCCCCGAGTGAACGCAGGTGGGGCTCATTCTCGGAGTCGGGCGCGTCAGCGCGCGGAGAAATGGAGAGCGCGACTATCAAACCCCGTTTGCCCTACCTCCAGTTCGAAGTCGCCGGGTATATGCGGGCGGGCATGTCGCTTGCCGTGCGCGACAATCAAAACGGAAAGGAACGCCGGGTCGTTCCCACCACGCGAATCAATCAGGACTGGAGAAGGGGACGAGTTAGCGTCTCCGGTGGCCCCTTACGAATCGTTGCGAGGGATGAAAATATGGAAGAATGGTTTGCCTTCGGCGAGCCACGTGAGCTCGGACGATTCTCATATTACTCAGAATTGTTTGCCTCAAAGGGGAGAGCGATTTTTTCCTGTGGTCTTGCCCTCTGCCTTTTCCTCGTCTATCAGAACGTTCTCCGAGAAACGGTGAGGAAGAGGGATCGCAACGTGAGAGCAATTCGACCCCAGGTCATTTTGGAAACGATGTGAGTTCGAGAAAACGCGTCCTTACGCTCGCTGGGGAACTGGGCGAAGTCGCAACTACCCCACCCGAGAATCATTGAAGGCGGTGCGTCTTTCTGGGGAGCGCACGCGCCCCGCTGCTGCTTTCGGCGCCCTCGCCGAAATCGCTTTTATGCACCGAAGAAAGTGCGCGATGGCGGGGCGCCATCGCCAGCACGCGAGGGCGCGTGCGCTCCCCAGCTTGCTGCGCGCCCGTTATTCCACGATCCGATGCGGACGGCCCATCCAAACGTCGACACCGGGGGAATAATTTGCGTCTACGTATTCGGCGCTTCTCCACCACGCCCCGGTCGAGGCGAGCAGATCATTCGCCGTGATTTCGATTTCGATCGGAGTCTGTTGCCACGGCGCGTGCCAGACTCGGAAAAGACGGCGGCGCTCGTGCCGGCAAGTGAAGGCTGTATAACGCTCGAGCAAGAATTCGGTCCGCGATTCCGCTTCGCTCGATTCGAATCTCGGGGCCGGTTTCGCGGCGCGATACGCGAGCCGGCCCTCTTTCGCCGTTACGACCCCGGTTATTTCTCCGTCGTCATGCGCGTGTCGGTATCGAAGATGACCGAACCGGTAGGGCAAACCGAAGGTCCGCGGCCCGAGACGAACACTCAACGGATTGGAAAGCCATTCCGCCAGGAAGAATATGCCGGGCTCGCCAGCATGCCGCACGTAGGTGCGAACGTTGAGAAATTCGTGCGAAGCGATGGGCTGGAAAAACCATTCGCCGATTCGTCCACCGATGCGCGGACGCATTCGCGACAAGGTGAACGCGACCAGACTGACAAACGCGCGACCGTCATGCAGATCGAGTGGGAAGGGGATTTGCCGTTGTAAGAGAGCGGGATCGGTCTCGTAGTGAATAAAAACCGCGTGGTCCCAGGCGCCGAGAAAAAGTGGTTCTCCTGCTATCGCCAGCAGCCGGCGCCGGGCCGCGTCGCTCAAATTGCTAGTGACGATCGCGGTCATCACTGATCACGGGCCTATTTGGAAATGCCCACCATGCGCAGCGCGCGGTCGCCGAGTTTGGCGATCTTGATCACGGCGGGCGTGGGCAGTTTCTCGAGCCTCTCGTAGGCGGTGCCGGCCATCTCAAAAAAATCCAGCAGATCGGATAAGCGGCTGCGGATATGCGCGTCGGCCGCTTTTGGTTTCTCCGCTTCCGCGAGGCAATCGCGCAGAACGTGAACCGTCGGGTCGATCTCGCGCTTTTTTCGCTGGTGCGCAATCGCCCGGAACATGGCGAAGACATCCTGCATCGAGGCGAAATGATCCCGGCGATCGCCCAGGACGTGAACGACTCGAACGATGCCCCAGTTCTGCAATTCCCGGAGGCTGGTGCTCGTATTGGAGCGGGCAATGCCGAGGGTGTCGGCGATCTCGTCGGCCGGGAGCGGCTTTTCGGAAAGGAAGAGAAGGGCGTGGACCTGCGCGACGGTGCGGTTAATTCCCCAGCGCGTGCCCATCTCGCCCCAGTGCAGGATGAATTTTTGGGCGACGGGAGCGAGGGTTGACATAAGTATCAGTTTGTTCTGTCTAAACAGAAACTAGAGAAATTCGGCGTTCCGTCAAGCCGCCAAACGATGCGCGCGCCATGGTTCGGCCACGCGCCCGGCCCAGCGACCTCGATACGGAAATCCGCGAAAATATTGTTGCAGCGTTCCGAATCGTTCCTATATTGCCCCGCTCTCCGCATCAGGTGCGTGGGAAATAAACGCGGCCTGTGCGGTTTTTTTGTCGCCCGGATTACGAAGATCGGGCGGCTTTTAATTTAACGAAGATGCCAACAATCAATCAGCTTATTCGCAAGGGACGAAAGAAGGTTTCGGTGAAATCAAAATCACCGGCGCTGAAGAATTGTCCTCAGCGGCGCGGCGTCTGTACGCAAGTGATGACGCGTACCCCGAAGAAGCCGAATTCTGCGCTGCGAAAAGTGGCAAAAGTGCGGTTGACGAATGGCCAGGAAGTGATTGCCTACATTCCGGGCGAGGGCCACAATTTGCAGGAGCATTCCATCGTGCTCGTGCGCGGTGGACGAGTGAAGGACTTGCCGGGCGTGCGTTACCATATTGTTCGGGGAACGCTCGATAGCCTCGGGGTTGATGGACGGCGCCGGAGTCGTTCCAAATATGGAGCGAAACGTCCGAAAGCTGGCGCGGCCGAGGCCGGGGCCAAGGGCAAGGCCGATAAGAAGTAATTTGCAACCAAACAGTCATCATGTCGAGACGGCGGAAAGTTTACAAAAAAGAGGAGAAGCTCGACTCGCGTTATGGCAGTCCTGCCGTCGCGCGCCTCATTTCCACGGT
>JBEEHO010000104.1:0-3194 GCA_041167425.1 Verrucomicrobiota bacterium
TGCTCGGCCTGCTGGCCAACGGCCATATCCTGCTCGAAGGCGTTCCCGGTTTGGCAAAGACGCTCACGGTCAAAACGATGGCGGCCTGTATCCAGACCGGTTTCCAGCGGTTGCAGTTCACGCCCGATCTGTTGCCGGCGGATTTGATTGGCACGCTCATCTACAATCCGCGCACCGGTGAATTCACCACCAAACTCGGCCCGCTTTTTTCGAACCTCATCCTAGCCGACGAAATCAATCGCGCGCCCGCGAAGGTTCAGAGCGCCTTGCTGGAAGCGATGCAGGAACGCCAGGTAACAATTGGCGAAAAAACCTATCCCCTTTCTGATCCCTTCTTGGTGCTCGCCACCCAGAACCCGCTCGAACAGGAAGGCACCTACCAACTTCCCGAAGCCCAGCTCGATCGTTTCATGTTAAAGCTGCACGTCGGCTATCCGGAAAAAACCGAGGAACGCCAGATCCTCGATTTGATGGCCACCTCCGCTCCGAACCTCGGCGTGATGCCGGTCGTCGACCCGCAGCAGATCATCGCCGCGCGCGCCGTTGTGAACGAAATCTACATTGACGATCGCGTGAAGGATTACATCGTCGATGTGGTCTGGGCTACGCGCGATCCGGCCGCTTACAATTTGAAGATGGACGGATTGGTTCGGTACGGCGCGTCGCCCCGCGCGACGATCTATCTCGCCCTGGCCGCTCGCGCCCATGCCTTCCTGAACGGCCGCGGCTACGTCACGCCACAGGACGTGAAGAGCATCGGCACCGATGTCCTGCGCCACCGCGTCATCGTCAGCTACGAAGCCGAGGCCGAAAGCATCACGAGCGAGACCATCGTCGATCGGATCTTCGCTGGCTTGCCGGTGCCGTGATGAAAAACGCGCAGCAAACCCCCGCGGAGATTCTCAAAAAAATCCGCGCCCTCGAAATCAAAACGAAGGGACTCGTGCAGACGATGTTCGCGGGCGATTACCACAGCGTTTTCAAGGGGCGCGGGATGAACTTTGAGGACGTGCGCGAGTATCAGCCTGGGGACGAAATCCGGGCGATCGACTGGAACGTCACGGCGCGGCTTGGGACGGCGTTCGTGAAGAAGTTCACGGAAGAGCGAGAACTGACGGTCGTGCTCGTGGTGGATGTGAGTGCGTCTGGTAATTTCGGGAGTGTCTCGCAATCGAAGCGCGAGCTGGCGGCGGAGGTCGCGTGCGTGCTCGCCTTTAGTGCGATCCGCAACAACGACAAAGTGGGGCTACTGCTATTTAGCGATTGCGTAGAGCTTTTCATCCCACCAAAGAAAGGGCGCTCGCATACTTTGCGCATCATCCGCGAGATTCTATTTTTCGAGCCGGCCGGTCGCGGCACCGCCCCGGCACTCGCGCTGGATTACCTGAACAAGGTCGTGACCCGGCGCGCGGTCGTCTTCTTCATCTCCGATTTCCAAACAGACGATTTCTCTCGCGAGCTTTCCGTGAGCGGACGCCGGCATGATTTCATCGCCCTCCACATTCAGGACCAGCGCGAGGAGGCGTTGCCGAACGTCGGCATCATCACGCTCGAAGACGCCGAGACCGGCGAGCAGATCGAAATCAATACGGGCGACCGGACGACGCGCGCTCGCTTCAGCGCCCAGGCGGAGACGCGACGCGCCGAGCTGAACCGCACGCTCCGGCGCAGTAACATCGATGCGATCTCGTTGCGGACGGGAGAAAATTATCTGCCGGCCCTGCGCTCGTTTTTCAAACAGCGCGAGAGGCGCCTGGCCGTGCGATGAACTTCTTCCTGGCCGCCGCCGACATTCACGAGATCGCGCCGCCGGTGGATTATTCGCTCGTGCCGCCGTGGGTCATTTATACCGCGATCGCTCTCGGGCTCGTCATTCTGGGCCTGATTGGCTGGTGGCTTTGGAAACGTGCCCAGCGCCCAAAACCAGTCCGCTCGCCGCGCGATCGCGCGCTCGACGCCCTTCACGGCATCGGCGACCAGATCGAGACACTGACGCCCTATCACTTCAGCATCACCGTCTCCGACATCCTGCGCGGCTACGTTATGGAACAATATCAACTGCCAGTCACGCGCCAGACCTCGTTCGAGTTCCTGGCCATGCTGGCGAAAAGCTCGCCGTTCTCGCCGGAGGAAGCGTCGTTGCTCCAGAATTTCCTGGAACGGTGCGACCTGATCAAGTTCGCCCGTTACGACGCGACTCCCGACGACAGCCGCCGGCTCCTGGAGGAAGCGATCCAATTTGTAAAAGGAGCACAGCTTGAACCTGCCTGATTGGTTGTCGAAAAATTCCGCGCTCACTTTTGCGCAGCCTTGGTTCCTCCTGCTGTTGCTCGCGATCCCGCTGCTCGCCTGGCTCCGGGGCAGAAGTGGACCGGCAGCAGCATTGACGTTTTCTTCCACGGCAGCGCTGCGCTCGCTCGGGAAAAGCAGCGCGGCGCGAGCCGGAAAATTTCTCCGCGCCCTCCTGCTCATCGCGCTGGCGTTCTTCGCCGTCGCGATGGCGCGGCCACAGTTGGGCAAAAGCCTCACCCAGGTCGAGGCCAGCGGAATCGACATCATGCTCGCGCTCGACGTGTCGGGATCGATGCTCACGAAAGATTTCACGATCGGCGGCGAACAGGCCACCCGGATCGACGCGATCCGGGAAGTGACGCGCAAATTCATCGAAGCCCGGCCTAACGACCGGATCGGCATTATCGCGTTCGCCGGCCGGCCATATGTGGTGAGCCCAATGACGCTCGATCATGACTGGCTCCAGAAAAACCTCGAGCGCGTGAAGATCGGACTGGTGGAAGACGGGACCGCGATCGGTTCGGGCATGTCGGCGGCGGCGAATCGCTTGAACGACAAGCGATCGACGAGCCGCGTCATCGTGCTCCTGACCGATGGCGAAAATAACACCCGGAAAATTCCGCCGACCACCGCGGCCGAGGCGATCAAGGCGCTCAAGATCCATTTCTACGCCATCGGCGCCGGGATTAACGGCATCGCGCCGACGCCGGTGTTCAATCCGCAGAACGGCAAACCGGTCACGGACATGTTCGGCAATATCCTGTACCAGAATCAACGGGTTCATTTCAACGAGGCCGGCCTGAAGGAAGTGGCGAAAATTGCTGACGGCCAGTTCTATCGCGCGACCGACACGCGATCGCTCGAGCAAATCTTTGCCGACATCGACAAGCTGGAGAAGACGA
>JBEEHO010000105.1:0-5448 GCA_041167425.1 Verrucomicrobiota bacterium
TTGAATGCTGAGAGAGCCCTCCGGATCGATGGCATATTTTTGTTCGATCGCCTCTTCCAGCACTTCGATCCCAAATGCCGTACGCGCCAGCACGCTCAACAAGATGGCGAACAAAATCGCGCGGAAAGGAATGCCGCTATTCATAGCGAAGCGCCACCATCGGATCGACCTTCATCGCACGTCGCGCCGGAATGTAACTGGCGAGCGCTGCCGCCACCACGAGCAATCCCACAACGGCGGCATAAGTCGGCGGGTCCGTAGCGGGCACGCCGAAAAGCAGGGCACCGAGAAGGCGCGTGAACCCAAGGGAGGCGAGGATGCCGACGGACACTCCCGTCAACACCAGACCAAAGCTTTGCCGCAAAATCATTCGCAGCATATCGACTCGTTGCCCTCCGAGCGCCATCCGAATCCCAATCTCGTGCGTCCTCTCCGAGGTGATGTAAGCCATCACGCCGTAAAGCCCCACCATCGCGAGCGCGAGCGCGGAGCCCGCAAAGACACCGAGCATGACCATGCTGAACCGGCGGTTATCCAGTGAAGCGGAAACAATTTCTCGCACTGTCTGAAATTTCATCGGCATCTCGGGATTCAACGCGCGCGCTTCCCGTCTCATCGCGGCCGTGAACGACGCCGCATCACCCTGGCCTCGGAGCACGATCGAAAATTGCGAGGTCGCGGCGGGCCGCTGGAAATAATTCACGTAAACAATCGGGCGCGCCTCCGCATCCAATCCATTGTCCCGAACATCGCCGACGACGCCGACCACATGAAGCAACCGGACATCGCCATCCATGTTGCCAAACTGGATTTGTTTGCCGATCGACTCCTCGTTAGGCCAATACCGCCGCGCGAGCGACTCGCTGATCACGGCCGCATGGGGCGCATCCGGGCCATCCGATTCCTGAAAAACCCTGCCGCGAATGAGCGGGATGCCCATTGCGGCGAAATACCCGGAACTGCTTACCCGATAATCCGCGTCGCGTGCCTTTTCGCTGCCGGAAAGTGCATCGAGCTGCTTGCCGAGAGCTTCCATCGTTTGCGCCGGTTTCCCGCCATCCTCGATGATGAATGTGCCGTTGGCGCCCGCTCCGCTCATCGGCAGCGCGTTGGTGCCGCCGACGGCGATGACGCTGGGTAAAGCATTCAGGCGTTCGAGCAGCTGCTGATAGAAGATCGCCAGGCGGCGCTTCGCGGCGGGCTCCTCGGGGTCCGGCATCGTTACGGTCATGGCCACTGCACTTTCAGCTTGGAAGCCCGGATTCACTTCCATCAATCGTTGGAAACTTCTGCCTAACAAACCGGCGCCGATAAGCAGCATCAGGGTGAGAGCCACTTGGGCGACGATGAGGAAATTCCGGAAATGCGAGCTGGAACGGCTGGTTGATTTGCCGCGTCCCGCGCTCTGCAAATCATTTTGCAACTGGCGATGAGACGAACTCAGCGCGGGCACAAATCCCAGGACCAATCCTGCGAGTAGCGACATGCCGAGAGTGAAAACGAGGACCGTCGAGTTGACGCCAATCTGACCGACACGTCGCAAATTTCCGTGATACGCGCCGACGATCAGATCCACCCCCCAGAAAGCGAGAATGGCTCCGAGCACTCCTGCGCCGAGCGTGAGCAACACCGTTTCCGTGATGAACTGCCGCGCCAACCGCCAGCGCGAAGCACCCAGCGCGGCGCGCACCGCCATCTCCTGGCGGCGCGCCGTAGCGCGAACGAGAAGCAGGTTCGCCACGTTCGAACACGCGATCAAAAGCAGCACGGCGACGGCGCCGCAAACCACCAGCAACACGCCGCGAATATCTTTCACCAACCGTTCACGCAATGGCGCGATGCCAAAGCTGGAGGCGTCCGTCAGCGTTCCGTGCTCCAGCTTTAATTGACGGCCGATCGCGCCAATCTCGGAGCGCGCCATCTCGATTGAAACGGCGGGCTTAAGCCGTCCAGTCACACGCCAATTATGCGCGGTGCGCGAGCCATTCGGATCGCGAAATTGCTCCGGATAAACTTCAACTGGAAACCAGACATCCACTCCGGGCGGAAATTCTGTCTCGGCCGGCAACACGCCGATGACGGTGAAAGTGCGATTGTGAAAACGGAGAGACGTCCCTTCCAGCTCCGTTCGGCCTGCGAGAAGCCGCTTCCAAGAACCGTAACTCACCACCGCGACTTCCTTGTTTTCCCCCAACGACTCGGTCGCGAAGACGCGGCCCAACACCGGCGTCACCCCGAGGACGTGAAAAAAATCGCCGGACACCGCGCAGGCAGTCGTCCGCACTGGTTCGCTCCCACCGGCCACCGATTCAGGCCAGGCGCTATATTCCGCTAAAGCATCGAAACTGTGGCTGCGCCCGCGCAAATCGGCGAAGTTCGGCTCCGCAAACGACATCCCTTTTCCTTTGTCGTCCAGCTCGCGCAGTTCGACGATTCGCTCCTGCTCAGGATAAGGCAACGGCCGCAGCAAAGCGGCGTCGAGCACGCTGAAGATTGCGGTCGACGCGCCAATGCCAAGCGCGAGCGTCAAAATTGCCACCAAGGTAAAACCGGGGCGCTTCCATAATGAACGCGCCGCCAAGCGCATTTCGTGCAGCCATGAATTCATGCTTCCTCCTTTATTCGTAACGCAACGCCACCATCGGATCGACCCGCATCGCACGCCGCGCCGGAATGTAACTGGCTAAAAACGCGGCCGCACCCAGCAACAGAATAACGACGGCGTATATCGAGAAATCATTTGCAGCGACGCCGTATAAAAGGCTGTGGAGCAGTCGAGTCGCGCCGAGCGAGACGACAAATCCGATGGCGATCCCCGCAGCCACCAGAATGAGTCCCTGGCGCAAAACCATGTTGAGCATATCGGAACGCTGCGCGCCGAGCGCCATGCGAATGCCGATCTCTCTTGTGCGTTGCGCTACGCCGTACGCGATCACGCCGTAGATTCCGATCGCCGCCAAAATCATCGCGACCGCCGCGAACACGCCGAGCAGGATCATGTTAAACCGCGGTTGCGCCAATGAACTCGCCAGCAATTCCTCGAGCGGTCGAAGTTTCGGGATATACAAATCTTTCGTGACCTCGCCAATCGCGTTGCGAACGGCGGCATCCAGTCCCGTGATTTTCGGCGTCGCCGTTCGCAGGACGATATCCATCCGGCGTTCGATCTCCTGCGTATGGGGAACGTAGAATTCCGGGCCGGTTGCTTCAGCGAGAGAATCGTGATGTGAGTCCCCGACCACGCCAATGACTTCGCAAGGCGGCGGATTCGGGTCGTCGCGATCGATCAAGACCTCGCGCCCGAGGGCCGAAGCCACTCCTCCGAAATGTTGCCGCGCGAAAGATTCATTTACCATGACGACCAGCCGGCCGTCCTTCTTATCGCGGCTGTCGAAGGTTCGACCAGTCAGGATGGGAATTCTCATCGCATGAAAATATCCGCCGGTGACCGTGAGGTGCGCGGCGACGGGATGATTGCCGGGAGCCAGCGGCGGCGCTCCGCCAATCGTGAAAGTCGAGCCGCGACTGTTTCCGGAAAAGGGAAGCGGCATGGCGGCGCCGACAGATTCGACTCCAGGAAGTGCGGCCAGTTTCGGCAGCAACGCCGCAAAGAATTGTTCGTGCTGCTCTTTGTTGGGATATTTCGCGGAAGGCAACGCGACGCCTACCGTGAAGGTGCGCGCCGGATCGAAGCCGGGCCTGGTTGCGCTGAGATTGGCGAAGCTCTTCATGAGCAGTCCCGCGCCTGCCAGCAGAAGCAGCGATAACGCAACCTGCGAGGTCACGAGAATTGCGCGCAAACGATGCGTCTCGCGGCCGCCGATCGCTCCTTTCCCGCCTTCCTGAAGTGATTGGTTTACGTCCGGCCTCGATGCCTGGATTGCCGGGATCAGGGCGAACACCACCGTGCTCGCCAAGGCAAGGACGAACGTGAATCCGCAGACCGTCGAATTGACCGCAATGTCGGCCACGCGCGGAAGATCCCGGGGACCGAGCGCGCGCAAAACATCGATACCCCACCAGGCCAGAAGCAATCCGGCGCCTCCCCCGATGAATGCGAGCAAAAGTCCTTCGGCAAGTAATTGACGCACGATGCGAGCGCGGCTCGCGCCCAAGGCAGTGCGGATGGCGATCTCGCGGCGGCGCGCGGTGGCGCGGGCAAGAAGCAGGTTCGCCACGTTCGCGCACGCGATCAGCAGAACGAGGCCCACCGCGCAGAGCAGCACCGTCAGCGCGGGCCGGACATCGCCTACGGTGTCTTCGTGCAAGCCCACCACGATTTGGTGGCGATCGTAATTCGTGTCGGGGAACTGCGCCGCAAGTCGATTCGCGATGGCATTCAGCTCCGATTCCGCAGCCGGGATCGAAACGCCCGATTTCAATCTCCCAACCAGGCTATAGGAATGGCTGCCCCTTCGCGTCAACTCCTTCGGAACGACCGGTTCCAGGGGCATAAGAAAATCCTTGGCCGGATCTTGAACGGGGAAACACCAGCCGGCCGGCATCACACCGAGAATCGTGTAAGATCGCGAGGAGAGAACGACTTGTTGCCCAATGATCTTCGGGTCGCCCGCGAAGGCGCGATGCCAGCCCTCATAAGTTAAGACAACTACGCGCGCGTCGACGTTATCCTCGGCGCGAGTGTAGCGACGGCCCAAAAATGGGGAAACACCGAGCACATCGAAAATATCGGAAGTAACAGCCACGCCCTGGAGGAGCCGAGCCTCTTCGTTCCCACTGAGGATCGCTCCGGTGCGAGTGAACGCCGCGAGATGTTTCACGGTCTTGGATTGCTTCCGCAAATCGATGTAATCCGGGTACGAATCGACATCGTGACCGCCGCCTTCATGCGGAACGGTCCCCCAGACCATGACCAGCTCATCGGGGTGCGGGAAAGGCAACGGCCGCAGCAGAACAGTATCGACGACACTAAAGATGGCGCTATTGGCCCCTATGCCCAGGGCAAGAGTGATAACTGCCACCGCCGTAAAGGCAGGCGACTTAGCTAACATGCGAAAGGCGTATGTTAGATCAACTAACATAGTCAGGCGCTGCAGCCGCGGCCCTGTGGACGGCGCAGATAATCGATGCGTGGAGAGAAGATAAGGTGCTCCTTCACGCTTCGCACAGCGAAGCGGCTACAGACAACTCACTCATAACGCAGAGCGACCATCGGATCGACTTTCATGGCGCGCCGGGCCGGAATGTAACTGGCCAGCAACGCTGCTCCGCCGAGGAGAAAGATGACCAGGGCATAAGTCGATAGGTCATTCGCGCCGACGCCATAGAGCAACGTCGCCATTACTCGAGTGGCCCCAAGCGCCACGATGAATCCAAGCGCAATTCCAATCACGACCAGCGTGAGACTTTGCCGCAAGACCATCCCAAGCATTTGGGTTTTTTGCGCGCCCAAGGCCATACGGATTCCGATTTCTCTCGTGCGCTGAG
>JBEEHO010000106.1:0-15270 GCA_041167425.1 Verrucomicrobiota bacterium
GCCGGTCATCGTTCTCACCGCCGATGCCAATGAAGAAACCAAGCGGAACGCGCTGGGCGCCGGCGCGACCGATTTTCTGCTCAAACCTCTAGACCAACTCGAGGTGCTTCTTCGCATCGCCAATCTCCTCGAGATGCGGCGTCTTCATATCCAGCTCGATACGCAGCGCGCGGCCCTTGAGGACGCCCTGCGCGAAAAGAGCCTGGAACTCCGCGAGGCAAATTCGCACCTGCAAAGCGCGATAGGTTAGGCGCAGTCTCGCTCGGCGAAATTCGCCGGGGCCAGGCCGATCTGCGATTGCATTTGGCCCGCGGCCAGAGAATCATCAGGGACGATGACGGGGGAAAGCGAGCGCACTTACGACGTGGTGATCATCGGCGGAGCTCTGGCGGGAGCGGCCACGGCCACGCTGCTGGTGCGGCAAAACCCCGGGATCCGCGTATTGATAGTGGAAAAATCCGCGCGGTTCTCGCGGAGAGTGGGTGAGGCGACAGTGGAAGTAAGCGCCTACTTCATGGGACACATTCTCGGCCTGACTCAGTATCTGAACGAATCCCATCTCATCAAACAGGGGCTGCGCTTCTACTTTACTAATGACGAAGTGCAGAATCTGGAACAGTCGAGCGAACTTGGCGGACGTTATCAGGTCAGATTGCCCTCCTATCAACTCGATCGGGCCACCTTTGATGAGGAAGTGCTTCGTCGCGCCTGCGCTGCGGGCGCTGAGCTGCTCCGTCCGGCCAGCGTCATCGACGTCCAGCTTTCATCTGGCCAGGAGCAGACCATAACTCTTAAGAATGGCGAAGGGACCAGGAGCGTTCGCGCGCGGTGGGTCGTGGATGCTTCTGGTGTAGGCGCGCTCCTCGCGCGGAAGGAAGGCTGGTGGCAATCCAACACCGAGCATCCTACCGCCGCTGCCTGGTCGCGCTGGAAAGGTGTAAAAGATTGGGATAGTCCGGAGCTGGCCGAAAAATTCCCGAAGTGGGCTTCGGAAGTCTATAGTATTCGCGGCACTGCGACCAATCATATCATTGGCGACGGCTGGTGGAGCTGGTGGATCCCGCTCAAAGGCGGCGATGTCAGTGTAGGTGTAGTTCTCGACCAACGCCTGGTGGACTGGCCCCAGGATGGGCGCAGCATTGGTGATCGATTAAAAGCATTTTTGATGGAACATCCTGTCGCGAGGGAGATGCTCGCGAACGCCGAGTTCGATGAGTCCGATGTCCACTGGCGCAAGAACCTCGCCTACTATAGCACTACCATGGCCGGCGATGGTTTCGTTCTGGTTGGCGACGCCGCGGCCTTTATCGATCCATTCTACAGTCCGGGGATGGATTGGATTTCCTTCACCGCGGTCAGCGCCTCGGAACTGATTACAGCGGAGCGGCGCGGGGAACCGATGCCGGAACGCGTCGAACGCCATAACCGGGATTTTGTTAAGAGCCATCGTCGCTGGTTTGAAGCCATCTATCAGGACAAGTACGAATACATCGGTGAGTTTGACCTGATGAGTCTCGCTTTCACCCTGGACCTTGGCTTCTACTATCTGGGCATCGCTTCCCAACCGTTCAAGCTGGGAATCAAGGCGCTGCTGGTTCCTCCCTTTTCCGACTCAGACTCCGGTCCTTTCTTCCGCCTCATTCGCTTTTACAACCATCGGTTCGCGCGGATCGCTCGTCGCCGCCGCCGCCTCGACATGCTGGGGAAGAAAAACGCGGGTCATCGCTACCTTATCCCAGGTTTCACTCTTAACCCGAGAGACGTGAGTCTGATCGTCAAGGCAATGGTAAGGTGGGCCTGGCTCGAACTAACGGAAGGATGGCATACCTGGTTCAAGCGGGAAGCAAGTGGGTCCCGCGTGCTCGCGCCGATTTCCCCCAGCGCCGATTTGGTTGAAGAAGCTCCGGTTAGGTGAACAATCGTTAAATGACTCCTGACGAGATCACGCATCGAGCTAATCAACTCATTCCCTGGCATCGCATCTTCGTTAGTCGATCGGGTGTTCAATTTGGCGGCCATGTGCCGATCGATACCGAGAAGACTATCTACGTCCGGGAATGTATCGGGAAGCTGGGCGGCTCTGTCCGTTCCGCGATAGACTTGGGGTCGTACGAAGGCTACCACTCCCTTCAGCTCGCCGAGTTGCCTGGGGTGGAGCGGGTCGTGGGCTTGGAAGGTCGCGCGCGCGATGTCGCCAAAGCAAATCTCGTCAACGAATGCCTCGGCTACGATAAGGTGCATTTTTATGAATACGACCTGGAGAAGATCGGCCACATGCCGCTGCCGGAACCCGGTCCGTTCGACCTCGTCTTTTGCGCCGGGCTTCTCTACCACCTTTCGCAACCATGGGGGGTGGTGCGGTGGATGTCCGAATCCTGCGCGAAGTACCTTTTCATTGACACCCACTACGCGGAACTGCCTCTTTACCGATGTGGCCCGTACCTCGGAGAAGTGTATCCCGAGATGGACTCCGATACGTGTGGAATGAAGGACTTCGCCTTCTGGCCTACGCAGGGCGATCTTCTGCTGATGCTGATGCAGCACGGCTTCGTGCCGCGTTTCGTTTACCGCTACGCCGCCGGCCACCACTTCCAGCCGCGCATTTGGATTTTTGCGGAAAAAGGCCTTAGCTCCGTGGAATTCAACGGCATCAACCCATTGCGCCCTGAAGCACGAGAGACGCTGCCCTCACTGGCTTCGGGCCCTGTGCCTTCGGCCTTCAACGCGCTCGAGGCGCCGGCCGCCGCGATCAAAAGCGCGTCGTAGTTCGGGGTCGATTTGATCGGGCCGCTTCGGAGCTTTTGGGGCTTCGGAAAGTTTTTTGAAATTTCTCACAACTTCGCCGTGCCAATCTCGTAGTACTCACCAGGCGGGCTGTCGACCCCGGTCGCTAGCTCCCGCCGAAACATCAACGACGGAGGATTTATGAATCGACGCAGATTTGTTCGAACGGTGAGCCAGGGATCGCTGGCCGCGATGATTGGCCTGAAGGGAACGCGGTTGTGGGCGCAAGCGCCACCAGCAAAGGAACCGCCCATAAACTGCGCTCCGCCGAAGCACGGCGCGGCCAAGCGCATCACTTTCGATACGTCCACCCCCGTCCTGCCGCGAAAGAGCGCATGGGACTTGGATCCTCCCGAGATCACCCGGTTGCAATCGGCCTACCAGGCGCTGCGTGATCTCACGGTAAAAACTCCGAACGATCCTCGAGGATGGGCGCAGCAGGCGAATATCCACTGTTTTAATTGCAGCGGGGGCTTCGATCCAAGTAACGTCGAGATCCATGGCAGCTGGTGGTTTCTGCCCTGGCACCGTTGTTACCTCCACGTCCACGAGCGCATTCTCGGCAAACTTATCGGCGACCCGACCTTTCGGCTCGCCTATTGGGATTGGGATACCTATCCGGGGCACGCGATCCTGCCACCGCCTTTCCTTGCGCCCGGTGCGCTGGTGGATGCTTACCGGGGCGCTGTCCCTTCGAACGTGATTCCTGCCAAATACACGGGCGCGGCCGCGATGGCCGTAGTCCTGGGTGCGCAGACGAGCGCGGGATTCATGGGGAGCGCCTCGCAATCGGGAGCCTTGGAAAATAGCCCGCATGGCCCAGTCCACATTTGGACCGGCAACGCGAATCCTAACCAGGCCAACGAACCGGTGGGATGTTTCTATCCGAACACGGTGGGCGGGCCATCGGAGCCGCAATCACCAAACTGTCTGGACATGGGCGTGCTTGCCACGGCCGCGCAGGATCCCATCTTCTTCGCTCATCACTCGAACATCGATCGACTTTGGGATGTCTGGGTGCAGCGACCCGGCGTCCAGGGAAATTGGAAGAACACGAGCTGGCTTCATCATAAGTTCAACTTCTTCGACGAAAATGCCAACTGGGTCTATATCACGGTAGCCGACGTCCTGGCGGCCGAGGAGCAAAACAAACTGCGTTACAGCTATCAGCCACCGAAAGCGAAGGCATCCCCGACACCTGCTAGCCCGACTCCATCGCCCAAGCCGACCGCTGCAAAAGAAACGGTGAAAAGGACGAGCCCGGCTAAAGCCATGGCCCCTTTGATGGTTCATTCCGCGGCCACAGCTACGGCAGTGGGAATCAAGCCTCATGTGCAGTCGGTCGCGGTGCCACCGGACCATCAGGCGAATCTGAGAACGTTCGCGGACAGTGGTCCCGAAGCGAACCGGCACTACACGCTCCATATCGACGGAATTAGCCTTCCGCCAAACGAAGGCGCAATCGTCCATGTTTTCGCCGCCCAGCCGGACGCTAACTTGGAAACACCGGTCGGACCGAGTTTCGTCGGCACGTTTTCGATCGTGCCTTCGGGTCCGCAGCATCAACACCCGATGGAGCGCAACGCCGTGTTCGAGCTCAGGCCCGAAACCGCCGCGCTGGTAGCTGAAAAGAAAAACCTGGAGGTAACGTTGGTGCCCGAGATGGTGAACGGCACGGAACCGCTGAAGAGTAACCTTACCTATAAGAAGATCTACCTCAGCTTCGAGTAACTCCTGCTTTTAGATTTAGCTTCGGCGTCGGTCAGTGCATTCTAACACTTGTTAGAACTGACCGGGCGTCGCCGTTTTCTGAAAAGAAACGGCTGCCTGGTGACGCGTTGTTCCGGCCGACGGCAGCCCGGCACCATCTGGCGTATTTTTCCCATCGGCGCCTCAGCCGGGAAATAACTGGACGCTGCACCTTCCCGTTGCTTAGCTGCTGTCCGAGTTTCGTCCGAACGGGCGTTACCCCGCCAACCTGCCATGACTTTCCAAAACGTAGCTGATATCGAAGAGGCCCTTAGGTCGGGCGAGGTCACGTTGCGGGAGCTTTACTCCATCTGGGACCAGCGCCAGCCGGTGGCCGATACCGCCCGGGGCAAAGGCGGAGATGCGCCACGCGCCGGCGCTCCCCACATCGCGTGGATGCAGGGCGACCTTTCGCTGGCCCGCCGTTTCACCGAGCGCGCCTTGCAAAAAGAGGAACTCCTTCTCGTCTGCGACGCCTCGCGCGAGGCGCTCCGACTCTGGCCCAACGCGAATGAGGATGAACGCACCGAGCTGGTCCGGCTGCGGATGAATTATGCACGCGCGCTCATGTGTCTCGGTTTTACGCGGGATGCGCGCCGTGAACTCGAACCGTGCGCGGAGGATACCTTCCAACCGAAACTCGGACGCAGCCTGAAGGTGGACATTCTTCTTCAGCTTGGCCACATCGTGCGCGAAGATTCTCACCACGCCACCGCACGGGCGGCACGCCTCCAGATGGCGGAGGAAGCGCTGGGCTTCTACCAGCGCGCTCTGCAACTGGATCCGGAGCGGCTCGAAGCTTTAGTATCGACCGCGGGAGCTTCGTTCATCATCGGCGCGGAAGATTCGCCGGTGCGGACCCAGGCTGAGGACAAGGCGCGCCAGATCCTGGCGGTTACGGCCAGGCTTGAGGACACGGAAGGACCTCGCGTGCGAACTACTCGCGCCAGGGCCACGGCTTACTCCATTCTGGGCGACACAGAAGCTGCCGCCAGGAGTTATGGTCAACTCAAGGACCTTGACGGAGTCACGACCACGGATCTGACTGACGCGAGATACTACGCGCAGTTCCTGGCCGAAGCTCTGGGTAAGCCACGCGATTTCTTCAAGGAGGCTTTTCCCCCTCTCCAGCTCATTATCTTCTCCGGCCACTTACCTGATGCGCCTGATGCGACAAACATGACGAAGCGGTTTCCCGTTGAGTCGATTGAACCGGTCCGCAAGCTACTCAAGGAAAAACTGGAACAACTGGACGCCCGCGTCGGGCTCGTTAGTGCATCGGCCGGCGCGGACCTGCTTTTCATCGAAGCATTACGCGAGCGGGACGGCGAAGTTCACATTATCCTGCCCTGGTCCCAGAATGAATTCCGTCGCACCAGCGTGGAACCATTCGATGTGCCGGGCCAGACCCCTTTGTGGCAGCCTTTGTTCGACCAGGCCATGGAAGAAGCGGCCACCGTGCGCGCCATAGGACAGGTCTACGAACCGGGTAGCTCCGTGGGCTGGGAATACTTAATGGAAGTAACTGCCGGCATTGCGCTCAATACCGCGCGTGCTTCACGGCTCGATGTTCAACCGATGGTTCTTTGGGATGGCGAACCTGGCCGAGGCGCCGGCGGCACGGAATCGTTCCTGGCTTTCTGGCGCGATCAGCTTCAACAAAGACCGGTTGTGCTCGATCTGCCCGCGGCAAACGTCGGCGGCAGGGGAGCTGCCACCCGTCGCCGGGATGACCGCTCCGAGCGCGCGATCATGCACCAGGAAGTTAAGACCATGCTCTTCGCTGACATTGTTGGTTACAGCAAGCTGACCGAGCATGTTATCCCGGAATTCGTAGGTACATTTCTGACCCGAGTGTCTCAGTTAGCGGCGGACAGCAATTATGCTCCGCTCCATATCAATACCTGGGGCGATGCCATCTATGCCGTCTTCGATTTCGCCCACGATGCCGGCTCGTTCGCCCTGGAGCTGACCCAAATGATCAAGGAAGGGGAGCGCGACTGGTTACAAAAGGGACTCTATTGGGAGGAACCAGCTACCGGTAAGGGCGATTCCATAAAGCGGCCCTTAAGTATCCGCGTCGCTCTTCATACTGGACCAGTCTTCATGCACTATAACCCGGTGGTGCGGCAGCTCGGGTTCACGGGTTCGCACGTAAGCCGCGCGGCGCGCATCGAGCCGGTCACCAAGGCGGGCGAAGTTTTCGCGAGTGAAGAATTCGCCGCGCTGGCAGAACTGGGTGCTGAGATCGACCAGCGTAATGCCGGTGGGCATAACTCCCCAAGTAGTGCGCGCTTCGTTTGCGATTATGCCGGTAGCATGCACCTGGCGAAGGGTTATCCGGGGCGATACCGCATCTATCGCGTCTTGCCGAAACGGACCTTCGCCATCGAAGAGCTGGCGGAAGCTGCGCACGAATTATATCTCGTCGAAGCTCACGCGCGCGGCGAAACACCGCAGACCAATACGGCGATTCGACCGTGGGCGGAGCTACCGGAGGATCTTAAGGACGCTAATCGCGCCCAAGTGGCGGACATCCCAAACAAGCTCCGTCAACTCGGGTATGACCTTGCGCCCGGTCATGGCCTTCCCGCTTCGGAAATAAAGACGAGCGACGCCCAGATTGAAGAACTCGCGGTTCGCGAGCACGATCGTTGGATGAAGGACCGGGTCCGTCACGGCTGGACCTACGCTCCGGTTCGCGACAACCTTCGCAAGCTAAACCCGCTTCTTGTCCCCTGGGAAAAACTTTCCGAAGTGGAAAAGGAAAAGGACCGCGACACTATTCGTAACATCCCCCGTCTGGTCCAAAAGGCAGGCTTTCGTGTCAGGAAAATCGCGGAGGCCTAGGGCGCCGCGAGCAAATAAATCGCGCCCAAGGCCAAAAGAAAATACGGGACCAGGACGGCCGCTCCGGCGTACTCCTTGGCCATTCGCTGGCCGAAGAAGAGGGCCAGGAGCGTGATCGCGGAGATGACCGCTCCGTAGAAGGCGAGGGTGGTATGGTGTCTTAGAACTATCGCGACGCAACCTATCGCGCTGAGCGCTCCGGCCAGGAGCTCGAGAATGGTGATGACGGTAACCATCGCGACCACGCCTCCTGCGAGTGGGCTCTTCGCGAAATGTCCTTTCAGCCATTCCAGGTTGCCCCGGCGATCCACTACTTTATCGATCCCCGATTGAAGAAAGAGGATGGCGAGAAAGGCCGAGGCGAAAACCTGGAGAAGGTAGCTTGCGCCCTCAGGATGATGAAGACTTGGCATCCGCTATAGCTCGGCTAGCTCGACCAGACCGGCTTAGTCCTTCATGCCCAGCAGAGTCTTGATCTCTCTCAAGGCTTTTTTGCGGGCGTTATCGTAGGCCTTGGCATCCGAATCATCGCCACTCTTGACGAACGATTTCAAAGCGCGCGACTCATCCAGGACCAGGTCGAGGACTTCGACGGTATTGTGGACAAACTGCGTGTCGTTCTTACTCAGCGTATCGGCATCAAGGAGTTTGCCCATCTGTTCCTTCATTCCCTGGGTGATATTGATGTAGGTCGAAACGAACTCACTCGCCTGGCCGGATTTGTAGGTCTTGGCTACAAAAGCATCGGCTAGCGTCCCGACCGCCATATGCGTGAGGAGGACGGCCTGACCGGTCGTATAACCGAGTGTGTTCAAAACCGCGGTGTCGTCGGCGGCGCGGGAGGCAGAAGCGCTCGCGAACAACAGCACGGTAACTGCAGTGAGAAGAAGTCTTGGATTCATAAGCGCAGTTATGAAGACGGGCAGCGGGGCTGTCAAGCGTTTGCGGAAGGCATCGGATATTGACGATGGCAGCGTGTTAACTCTAATCGTTGAAGAGTTGCATCTGCTCGGGACGCCGCTCTCCCGTGGCGTTTCGAGGCGCGAGCATATCTCGCAGTCCCGAGTGCCGTTCGGCCCGCCGCGCCACCGCGTTGGTGAAGACTGACTCATTCCACCAAAGCTCGACCTGCGAACGCGCCCGAGTTAGCCCGGTGTAAATCAACTCCCGGCTCAGGACGGGCGCGTCCCGGTCCGGAAGGATGAACAGAACCCGATCGAACTCGGAGCCCTGGCTCTTATGAACGGTCATCGCATAAGCCGCTTCGTGTTGCGGCAATCGCGCCGGAGCAAACCGGCGAAGCGCGTTTTCCTTTCCGATAAACCAGGCCCAGAGCTGGTCGGGATTGTCCTTGGCCGCGGGATCGGGCAGGAGGACGCCGACATCGCCATTGTAAAGCTGGAGTTGGTAGTCGTTCTGCGTAATCAGAATTGGTTTTCCCGCGTAACTCGAAGTGTTAGTCCTTGGAATCAAATCGGCGTCTTGCAAAATCTTTTCAATGCTCTGATTCAAGCCAGCGACGCCAAAAGGCCCCCGACGCAGAGCAGACAGCACGCGGAAGGCCTTTAGCTGAGTCAACGCAGCTCGCGGCTCTTTCTCGCGAGCAAAGCCGGAAAAGCCCGCCAGGATAGCCTGGTCGAACTTCTTTGTGAGCAAGGAATGCTCCCGCAACTCAGTCGAGATAAGGTCCGGATAAGGCTTGTCGCGCAGGATTTGGATGGCCTTCTCCGCGTCGCCATCGCGGACAGCACCGCAAAGATGATGAATGCCACTGGTCGCACTGAACCGATAATTGGTTTGCAGCGTTATGACGGAACGATGCAGCAGGCTCGCCGGCGAAATCGCCGCATCCACGATATCTGCTAGGACTGCGCCGGGTTCGACCGAAGCCAGTTGATCGCGGTCTCCCAGGAGAACGACGCGGCAGCATTCTGGCAAAGCGTCGAAAAGCTTGGAAAGAAGAGGCAACGCCACCATCGAAGCTTCGTCAATCACGAGCAGATCGATAGGAAGCGGATTCTGGCGATCGTGCCGGAAGTAAATTGAGTTACCTCTAACTCCAAGCAGCCGATGAATCGTCGACGCGCTGACTGGCATGCGTGCCTTCACTTCTTCGGGACACTCGAGCTGCTCCAAGCCCATCCGGAGCGTCTCTTCCAACCGGGCCGCGGCCTTACCCGTAGGTGCTGCCAATGCTACGCGAAGACGTTCGTTCCCGCCTTCCTGGAGCAAACGAGCCAGAATATGTAAGACCGTCGTTGTCTTGCCCGTGCCCGGTCCGCCGCAGATGATGGTGAGTTCGTTTGCTACCGCGGCCTCGATCGCCGCAGCCTGACTGCCGGCCGGGCTGCGCTTTACCGCCGAGGTCTTCGCCGCTTTCTGAGCCAGCGCCAAAGCCAGCCGTTGTTGGTAGTCCCAGTAGCGCCGCAAATACAATCGATTCGAGTCGTCGAGAACAAGCGGTGTCTGCTCGTTAGGTCTCCCAATGGCCTTCGAATTAGCAAGGACCGACGACCACTCTGAGACACTCGGCCACTTCAGTGCTTTCTCTCCCTCTTCCGCTTTGGCTGGATGCGACGAAGCAAGACTGAGCGGCAGGCAAATATTTCCTTCGCGGGTCGAACGGCAAAGCAGCGCGCCCAGCAACGGCATCAACGTTCCGTCACCGCCAAACCTTCCAATAAATTCGCCGAAATGCCGGTCCAGCTCCGCGAATGAAGATGGCTGCGTGGAGGCTGCGGCTTTCATGATGTCAGCCCTCTCAGAGCCCGAACGGTTTCCGCCGATGGGCGATCTCTAAATATTCCGCGCGACGCATCCTTCGGATCGATTCCGCGCAGGAAGATGTAATAGACGCCTCCGAAATGAGTAGCATAGCTGTAACCAGGCAGGCGGCGTTCCAGAAACAAATCCGCGGCCAAAGTGTAAAGATGATATTGCAGGTAGTAGTTATGTTCGAGCATGGCTTGCTGCATGCCTTCCGGCCCATAGTCTGCCGGCTGACTACCCAGCCAGTTCGATTTCCAATCGATCAGGTAGTATCGATCCTTGAAGCGAAACAGCAGATCGATAAATCCCCGGAGAAATCCCTCCACCGGATCGAAGCGAAGGTTTTCCATCCGCGTGCAAACGTCACCACCCAGGTTCTTGCACTGGCCGATAGCCTGAGCAAGGTCGGCGGGTGTCAGGTGTGTTAGCGGATAGGAGAACTCCGCCTCCGAGAGCCGCTCATGCTTCGCGATATCCCGCAAGCTTATGCCCGGTTCGAGTCTCACCTCCATTAGTTGCCGCAGGATCTCGTTGATGGCGGGCCGATGCAAAGTCTGAGGGAACCCATAAGTCCACAGTTTCTGCTCGATCACCTCAGAAAGGTTTTCCAGGTTCTGGAAGTCCAGGTCTTTCAGCACAGCATGAAAGAAATCCCCGGTCCGCCGGCCGCGATCAAAGGTAAAGATGGATAGATCGGAGCTATCGCGCTTAGCGTCGATTATCGCGTCGCCTCCTGTAGCCGCTTCGCCAGGCGAAGCGTGAGGGCCGACTTCATCCAGTTCCGGCACGGCCGTGTTCAACCCGCTGAAGCTGGCGGTCATGGCGATCCGGGAAATCTTCCCGGCAAAGGAGCGGGACTTAAGGATAGCGCTAACAGGCGCATCGGCCTGCCTTCTGGTAAATTGACCTGGCTCCAAAGCAGACACCGCGACCGAACCATTGGAAGATCGGGCGAACTCAAGGATCTGCTCGGCCAGCGATCCCTTGTTAGCCGGCGGGAAAAGCTGTTCGAGCGGCGACTTTTCAGTCTTGTCTTCGGGCAGGTAGATATAACAGCGGTTCATTGCTCTTGTGACCGCGACGTAGAGAAGCCGAAGCTCCTCTGCCTTCACTTCCTCACTCTGCCACTCCCGATGTTTCTCGGCGCCACCGCTCTTACCGCGCAGATCAAGAGTAAGGCGCTTCTCCGGATCATCGCGATCGTGAAACTGCAATTCTTTGCGCGCTTGCGATTCCGCAGGCAACCAGAGAAAGGGACAATAGACGATCGGGTATTCGAGTCCTTTGCACTTGTGGATCGTAATGATCTGCACCGCGTCATCGTCACTCTCCAGCCGGAGTTGAAAGCGCTCTTCCGAAACGCGCTCACTCTCGCTCTGCTCGCGCAACCAGGAACAGACCGCCTCTGGCGTCAGGCTTCCAGTGCTCTCTGCATCATGCAGCAGCTCCGCGAGATGGAGGAAGTTGGTCAGGCGCCGCTCGCCCGCGGGCAAACGAACAAGGCGCGCCCGGACCTGCTGGGAAACAAGAAGATGCCGGAACATGGCGGTGAAGCAGCCGTTGCTCCATTGTTGCTTCCAGCTCGAGAAACGGTCGAGCCAGGCCTGCCGCTCCTGGTCATCCCGGTCGAGCGCGAAAAGTCCGGTGGCATCAAACCCGATCAGGGACGTGGCGAGTGCGGCTTTGAGCAGTGTGTCACGGCGCGGATCGATCACACCCTGGAGAAACTGCTGGAGCTCGCTTGCTTCCGGCGAAGCAAAAACGTTTTGCTCGCTTTGCACAATACTGCGAATGCCCCGCTCACGCAGGGTCTTCTGCACTTTTTCTGCCTGGCTATGCTTGCGGACCAGGACCGCCATGTCGCTGTAACGAAGGGCGCGTTCACCAAGGGAAGCTCCGCTGCCGTGAAGAGCGGCGATATCCGCGCTTAGGGAGTGGCAAATTAACTCAGTAAGTCGATCCTGGGTCATCCGGCTTTGTCCTTCCGGCGATTTAATTACCCGGAAATTCATAGCCGCGGTGATTTCGCCACCATTCGTTAGGTAGCTGACGATCGGTTCGGCCGGGCCATGGACTTTATGGTATTGGATCTCGGGAAAAATGAACGGCGCTTCAACCTGGGTGAAGAGGCCGTTGATCGCTTTCAGCAGCGGCTCTTCGGAACGCCAGTTCGTAACGAGCGTAAACTTGCGGTCCGCTATCCCGGCCGCCTCGAAGTAAGTGAACACATCCGCCCCCCGGAATCCGTAAACGGCCTGCTTCGGGTCACCAATAAAGAAAAGACGATGATCCTGCGAGCGGAAGATCGTCCGGAAGATTTCATATTGAGCCGGATCGGTGTCCTGAAATTCATCGATCAAGGCGGTGGAATATTTTTCACCAATGGCTCGTGCCAGCGTTTTGCCTTCCTTTTGCCGCAGTGCGTCACGCAGGCCGGTGATAAGATCGTCGTAGGTGACCGTGTTAGTCCGCGCCTTTCGTTTCGGCAGCTCCGTCTGCGCAAACTCCAGAAACTCGTGGGTGAGTTGATTGAAGAGCGCTTTCACTGCCTGGCAAAAATCCTGACTAAGGGCGAAGAATCGATGAGCGGGCGCGGTGCCCGTGCGCTTTGTTCCCGCGGCAATAGCTTCCGAGCAGAGTTCCGAGAAAGCTCCGATACTTTCGGGCGCGGCGAACTCGAACTGCTCGCAGGCTTCGCCTACCCTGGCGATAAGCTCGGTAATTCGCGCCGGGCTGAATTTGTCCTGGGCGCGGGAAAGGCCCCCATGCTCATGAAGAAGCTTTTCGATCTCAGCGTGCCGGCTGCTCCATTCCTTCTTAGCCGCGGCAAAGGCCAGCTCAACCTCACGCAGTAGCTCTTCGCACGATCTGGACTCAGCGGGCGGTAGCACGACAAGGTCCGGATGGCTTCGTGTTCGTTCGAGTAGCTCGATCCAGTTATCGGGTGACTTATCCCACGCCATCGCCAGAGTCGGTAGAAGAGGGTGTGCTTGATAAAAACGCAGCCGCCAGAAATCCCGGGCGATCTCTTGAAAGAGCGGCTTCGGATCTGTGACGAGGGTCGTGTCGAAACGCGCGCCACTCTCGAAGGCATAGTCGTTCAGCATCCGCTGACAAAAGCCATGGATGGTAAAGATCTGCGCCTCATCGAAACTCTGCAGCGCGACGTCCAAGTCACGGATGCCCGTCGAGGCATCTCCTTTTCGAAGAAACGCCTCGACGATGGCATCCTTCGATTCCCCTTCACGGAGATCGTCCAGCGCGCCTTGGAGACGTCGACGAACGCGATCGCGTAACTCTTGCGTCGCGGCCTCGGTGAAGGTGACCGCAAGGATGTCGCGAATCTGCAAATGCTTCTCCAGGACGAGGCGCAGAATGAGTCCTGTAATCGAATAGGTCTTACCCGTGCCAGCGCTGGCTTCGATCAAGGTCACGCCTGGTTCGAGCGAGGCAGTAGTAATATCGAAAGGAGTCATAGCTCCTCCAGCCTTTCGTGTTCTAGCATGGGTGTCACCACCACGCGCGCGAGTTCGGCAAAACGATCGTCCAGCGGATCGGCCACATCGAAACAGCGCGCGATAAACCGGTTGTCCTTCTCTCCGGGCTGGCGCCAGGGGCCGATCCATTTCGCCCGCGCCTTGAAGAATGGATCTTTTCCTCCCGCTAACTCTGCTTCCACGAAAGCCATCGCGCTGGCAGGGAAAAAGGGCAATGGCATCATCAATCCTTCGCGAAATATTTCAGTCAGCGTTTGCAGTTGGGCGCGAGCGGAAGAGACATGCCTGAAGGTAACGAGTGCGTCCCGGCCTATCAGCACGGTGCGGGGCTCCTTGCCTTCGCCACTGGCGCACAACGCTAAATGAGCTATCCAGGCACGGAGATGGTCCTTTGGGTTTAACTTTGCCGTGCGGAAGTGAACGCTATGTCCGCCATAAACAGCGTTGATCTTGCCGCTCAAGCTGAACGGTCCAAGCTCCAGGTCGATGCTGACTGGCTCATCCTTGCGCCCTTCACCTATGTGCTTCCGGATGACCAGAGCGAGATCGTGCACTTCCGTTCGCATGGAACGCAGTTGAAGCTCGCCAATCGCACCCGGCGGCAGGATCCCGCGCGCGTGAAATACTTCGAGAGGCAACGGTGTAGCTGCTTCCAGTTCCTCGGCCACCAGTTCTTCCTTGATCCGGTACTTCTCCAAGTTGTCGAGCTGGAAAGATTCACTGTCGCTCAGGCAACCGTCGGTTTCTCTAAGAGTAAGCCCCAGCCGCTGCCGCATGAAATAGCGGCAAGGATTGCCCCAGAAATCGATCAACTCACGCAGCTCCAGGTTGCAATTAAACTCTTCGATCTCAGGCAATGGTCCGGTGATAAATGGAGGCATGCGGGGCGGCCGCATTCCGGTAATGCTTCGGCTCGCTTCCGCGTTGGCCTCGGAGTAACTAAAGAGGCGCTTATCCACGTTAGAAGAGGAAAAGTAACGCGGGCTAAACGCGTGTAACGGATGCTCGGTGAGGACGAACTCGCGGGCCGGTTTGTTATTAGGAAAAACGAAAGCCTGGTCCAGGTAGTCAAGAAGCTCACTTACTACTACCGAAGGAGGAATCTCCTTGTTATGGACGGCGGACCGTCCGACGTAGCTTATAGAAAGCTTTTCGCGCGCGGATAAGAGAGTCTCGAGAAAGGAATAGCGATCGTCCTGGCGGGCGGATGGGTCGCCGGCACGCGGCGAGCGAGCCATGAGGTCGAATTGCGTGGTCTGCGGCCGGCGCGGGAAAACCTGATCGTTTATCCCGAGGAGACAGACGACCCGCGCCGGAATGCTGCGAACAGGTTTGAGGGCGCAAAAGGTCACAAAGCCTTGAAAGAAATGGCCGCGCTGCGCCATGGTAGCAAGCTGCCCGGTGAGATGATCGCGGACGAGGCGATAGTCGACCGCCAGGTTGGGATCCAAGCTCTCTCCCAGCGTGCGCATACGGTCGATGGTCATTCGCAGGAAACGGACATCGCGCAACTCCTCTTCACCGACTGGGTCGAGGAACTGTTCGATGGTGAGCTGCAAAGGTTCGACCCAGCTGGTCAGAGGACGCGGGCGTTCGAGGTTTTACGTTAGCGCGAACAAGG
>JBEEHO010000107.1:0-2661 GCA_041167425.1 Verrucomicrobiota bacterium
AGTTGTGAGATTCTCCCATAAGGTCGCAAAGCTCGCGCAGCCCCTGACCTATCGCAGGGCGTGGCGTCGCGCCGAACGAGCCCTCCACCCGGTACCGCTTGGACCGCTCTTCGCCCGGGTCGATCCAAAAAAATTAGCCGAGCTCCAGGGGCGGTATGCCTCTTCGACAGAGCACTACGCGAAATATGCGGATGTGAAGCGATGGCTGCGGCTCAACATCCGCCGCGCCCAGGATCTGAAATTGCATCGCAGCCCGCCTCAGTCCGTCCTCGATCTGGGTTGTGGGGGCGGGTTCTTCCTTTTTGTTGCCCAGGAATTGGGCCACTCTGCTCTTGGTCTCGATATCGACGTGTTCCCGCTTTTTACGGAGCTGCTCGATCTCTTTCAGGTCGAACGGCGCGTCTGGGCGATCCGGCGCCACGAACCTCTGCCCGCTCTCGCTCGCAAGTTTGATTTGATCACCGCGTTCTCGATCGATTTCAATCGCGAAAGCAAACGCGAATGGTGGTGGGGCCCGCAGGAGTGGGCTTTTTTTTTGGACGATCTCAAGCGCCATCTCAATCCCGGCGGTCGCATTTTTCTCGGCCTTAATCCGAGGGGCGATGGAGAATATTACACGCCGGAGTTACGGGAGTTTTTTCTGCACCGGGGCGCAGCGGTCGAGAGAGAGAATATTTTGTTTTCTTCCTGATCGCCGGGTGGCCAGCCGCGAGGGCGTTGTAAAAAATCGGGCCCGCCACGGCTGGAAGACCGATGTCATGCGAACTACCTTGTGAATAGAAGCCAACTCAACTTATTGTCCTAAAAGGAGCGCACTCTTATGCCTGACGAAAATCAAAAGTCGACCGACTCATCCGGTTCATCATCTGAGAACATCGATATTCCACCAATTTCCAAACAAACGGCCGGCGCCGCGACCGGCGCTGTCCTCGGCAGCGTCGCTGGCCCAGTGGGCGCCGTTGTCGGCGGGGTGATCGGAGCCCTGGCGGGACGAGCCGCTGCTTCCCGCTCCACCGGCGCCAGGAAAGTCAAGAAAGCCGTTAAGGCCGTTGCGGCCAAAGCCAAGCCGGCCTCGAAAACCGCCGGCTCGAAAAGTCGCGGCAAGGCATCAAAGAAAAGCGGGAAGTCCGGTGGCGGTGCGAAACGAACCGTGAAGAAGAGCGGCAAGACTTCGAAAGCGCGCGCTTCGTCCAAGAAGAGCAAGTCGACCAAGAGTTCGAAATCGAAAGGCCCATCCCGCAGCGCCAAATCGTCCAGGTCCAGGGGCGCGGCGAAATCTTCGAAGAACAAGAGCAAGAAAACTTCCAGCGCCCGCAAGAGCGGCGGTAAGAAAAAACGCTAAGATCGTTCACCGCGAGTTGAGCTGCGAAAGGGATCGCACGTGAGCCCGGCGGGAGTGGTGAAGTGGGCAGGGTTGGATTCGAACCAACGAAGGCGTAAGCCAGCGGATTTACAGTCCGCCCCGTTTGGCCACTTCGGTACCTACCCGCATGCCGGTAAAGGCGAGCGTTGATATAGGCTTGGGTGCCCCGAGTCGCAAGTGGTTTGCCTGCGCGCCTCCCGGCCAAAAACGAACGTCGGGGGCTAATTTCCGGCGAAAAATTCCGCGATCGTTTCTGCGACGTAGCGCTGGGCTTCGCGCGACAGCTCAGGATACATCGGCAAGGCCAGCGTTCCGCGCGCGGCGCTTTCGGTTTCCGGGAAATCACCCGCGCGGTACCCGAGGTAAGCGAAGCACTGTTGCTCGTGCAACCCGAGCGGATAATAGATCGCCGTCCCGATTTCCCTGCGGGCCAGATAATCGCGCAGCTCGTCCCGCCGCGGCGCGTGGATGACATATTGATGATAGATGTGATGATTCGTTAGGCCGCGGTCGCGGTACGGCTCGGCCGGAAGAGATATCCGACTCGTTAGGCCGAGGCGATGGAATTCGTCGCGATAGAAATCCGCTACGCCTCGCCGCGCGGCCGACCAGCCATCGAGGAAAGGAAGCTTTACCGCCAGGATGGCGGCCTGCATTTCATCCAGCCGAAAGTTGCCGCCGACAAACTGATGGAAATAGCGCGGCTCCATCCCGTGCTGACGGCACACGCGCAGACGCTGGGCGAAAGCGTCGTCGCGACAGATCACCATGCCCGCATCACCTGCGGCGCCGAGGTTCTTCGAAGGATAAAAACTGAAATAGCCCACTTCGCCCATGGCGCCCGCTTTCGCGATCGTTCCATTGAAAGGGTATTCCGCGCCGATCGCCTGGGCCGCATCTTCAATTACTTCCAGGTGGAAGTGTTCGGAAATTCGATGAATCGCATCCATGTCGCAGCAAAGGCCGTAGAGATGCACCGGCACGATGGCCCGGAGCATCTCGCCACCCGGTCCGAGGAGCGCTCCGGCTTTATCGCGATGACAGGATGTCATCAGAAAACGATCCAGCGCCCCGGGCGAGATGTTGTAAGTCTGCGGGTCGATATCGATGAAAATGGGCGTAGCTCCGACGCGCGCGATGCACCCGCCCGTGGCAAAAAATGAATAGGCGCTCGTGATGACGGCATCTCCGGGGCCGATCTCCATGGCCATTAAGATGGCCAGGAGCGCATCCGTTCCCGAGGAAACGCCGATGGCGTTGGGCGTGGCGCAATAACGACAGATGGCCTCCTCGAAGGC
>JBEEHO010000108.1:0-10559 GCA_041167425.1 Verrucomicrobiota bacterium
CCGCCGCCCACCGCCAGCACCAGCGCGAGCAATCGGTCCCACGATTTTTTTACGGCGAAAATCAGCGCGAGGCAGATCGCGGCCGCGGCGACAAACGAGACTGAGCCGAAGAAGGTCACGATGCGCGCGGTCTGCGTGACGGTCGGCCTCGCGTGCTGGTGAAACCAGGAGGCCACGTGTTCGTCAAGAAGACGGGTGGCGGCATTGCGCGCCATGTCTTCGGCGATGTCGCCAAACAGCCAGCCCGCGGCGAGAATAACGATCAACCCGATCGTGAGGTGCAATCCCAAATAACCTTCCGGTGAAAGGCGCGCCTGAAGGAAACGAATTTGCCGCGCGAAGCGGCGTGGCGTTGGCGCATTCACGTTCGATCACTCACGAGTCCAACCCTCGCCGAACGCCGGAAATGCTCGAATTTCGATCTGCGATTCATGATTACGATCATCCCAGTTGTATCGGGCGTGCGGCCTATCCTGACGGGGGCGCGCTTGAAATGATGAATTGAATCCGGTCCGTTGTCGCGGTTATCTGAACACCGATGCGCGAATACCACGATCTGCTTCGGCTGGTGCTCGAGCACGGAAAGCCGCGCATGGATCGAACCGGCACCGGCACGCTCTCCGTTTTCGGCGCGCAAGCTCGCTTCGATTTGCGCGAGAAATTTCCGCTGCTCACGACGAAGAAGCTGCACTTGAAATCGATTATCTACGAGCTGCTCTGGTTCCTGCGCGGCGACACGAATGTTCGCTATCTCAACGAGCACGGCGTCACCATTTGGGATGAATGGGCGGACGAGAAAGGCGATCTCGGTCGCATTTACGGCGCGCAATGGATCGGCTGGCCTCGCGCCGATGGGGAGGTGATCAATCAAATTGATCGAGTCATCGATCGGATCAAAGCAAATCCCGAGAGCCGGCGCCTCATCGTCAGCGCCTGGAATGTGGCGGAGCTGGACCGGATGGCGCTCGCGCCGTGCCATGTCCTTTTTCAATTCTACGTTCAGGATGGCGCACTCAGCTGCCAGCTTTATCAACGCAGCGCCGATCTATTCCTCGGCGTGCCATTCAACCTCGCCTCCTACGCCCTCCTCACGCTGATGATCGCGCAAGTCTGTGAGCTGGGAGCCGGTGAGTTCGTGCATACTTTTGGCGATCTCCACCTATACCAAAATCACCTCGACCAGGCGCACGAGCAGCTGACCCGCGATTTTCGCCCGCTGCCGAAGATGCAACTGAACCCGGCGGTGAAAAACATCGGCGAATTCCGATTCGAGGATTTCGCCCTGATCGACTACAACCCGCATCCAGCGATCAAAGCGCCGATCGCGATATGAAGCTCTCCCTCCCGGTGAGGGGTGAACCGCGCTCCGCTGGAGTTAGTGCGCCGTCGGCGCCGTCGTGGTGGTGCTGGCGGTCGTCGGACCGCGGCTCAGGTCAATCAAATCACCCAGGATGTTCAAGGATTCATCCCGTTCCGGATCGATCGCAGGCTCTTTCGTGCCGTCATCGACACCGGTCGTATCGGAGTCTGCGTCAGAGGCGGCTTCGGGAGCGACTTTCTTTTTGTTGGCCGCGAGTTTTCCCGGGAACATGATGAGCTGCAAGTTTGGCTTATCGACCGTGTCGAGCGTGAGACGATAAACCCGCACATCCTCCTCTTTCCGCGCGAGCCGTTCCTTCGAGCGGATTTCTTTGCGCATTTTGTCTTCGTTCAACTCGGTGCGGCGCACTTCCTCATTCAACGAAATCCGATTTTCATCGAGGCGTTTGCGGAGACGCTCCATGTCTTCCATGACATAGCGAAATTCCGGATTGGCCTGCACGCGGCCTTCGGAGCGATGTTTCAGCTCGTCGATAAAGAGCTGATGGCTGCTGTCGGTCCACTTGGTGAATTTCGCTCGTGGCACTTCGTCGTAAGGCAAACAATTCTTCAGCGCGCCTTCACCGAATTCCGGAAGATCACTCAGGCTGGGCAGGACCAGATCGGACGCAACACCATGAAGCTGCGTTGAGCCGCCCGCGACGCGGTAGAATTTCTGGATGGTCAATTTGAGCGCGCCATCTTCCTGCGAACGGTTCCCCAGGAGCGATGTGAACCGGCCGATCTCGAGAATCGTTTGCACCGTCCCTTTGCCGAAAGTGTTTTTGTCCCCCACGATCAGCGCCCGTCCGTAATCCTGCAGCGCGGCCGCGAAAATCTCGCTGGCCGACGCGCTCTGGCGGCTCGTCAGCACCACCAGCGGACCCGCATACGCGATGCCCGGATCAGGATCGCTCGAAACCACGATGTTTCCGTTCGAGCCTTTCGTTTGCACGATCGGTCCCGATTTCAAAAACAGCCCGGTCAGCGCAATCGCTTCCTCGAGGGAGCCGCCACCATTCCTCCGGAGATCGACGACGAGCCCGCCGATGTTTTCCTTTTTCAACCGCTTGAGCAAGGCGAGCACATCCTTGGTTGTGCTCTTCTGGTGCTTGTCCATGTCCGCGTAAAACGACGGCAGCGTGATCCATCCCAGCTTCACCGGTTCGCCGTTCGCGTCCTTTTTGATAATGATGTCGGCGCGCGCTTCCTGGTCCTTCAGCTTAATTTCATCGCGCACCAGCTCGATCGTCTTGCGCTTTGATGGATCGGCCGCATCCGACGGAATCACCATGAGCCGAACATGCGTCCCCTTTTTGCCACGAATCTGCTCGACCACTTTGTCCAGACGCATGTCGCGCACGTCATTGAATTCCGCATTGCCCTGCGCGACCGCGGAGATGCGATCTCCCACTTTTAGACGGCCATCCGTTTGGGCCGGCCCGCCCGCGACCAGGCTTTCGATTTTCGCATACCCGTCTTCACTGCGGAGCATGGCCCCGATCCCGACGAGCGAAAGTCCCATGTTGATGCTGAAATTTTTCAAGTCCGCCTTGCTCAGATATTCGGAATGCGGGTCGTAGGCCTGGGCGAGCGCATCGAGGAAAAGCTTCACCTGTTCGTCCTTGTCCTGCTCGTGCACGGTGCGGGCGAGGCGCTCGTAACGGCGCGCGATCAGTTGCGATCCCGGCTCGATGGGATGTTCGCTTAAATGTTCCTGGAGCAGCTCGCTCGCGATCCGCCCCCGCCAAATCCCATCGGCGTCCGCATCGTCTTTGGGCCACGGCGCTTTCTGGCGGCTGATCTCGATGGTCGCGTCGTTCTTAAAATCGACCGGCTCTTTCAGCTGTTCCTTGATCTTGGCCACGCGGGCGTCGACGCGTGTGGCATAGAGATCGTAGATTTCGTAGGCGGGTTTCAAATTCCCCAGCAAAACATCGTCATCCAGCGCCGTGCCGTACTTCGAGTTCAGGCCGTCGATGTCCTGCTGCGTGAAAAAGAGGTGGCTGAAATCGAGCAGCTCCACGTAAGTCCGCAGGAATTTTTTTGAAACCTCGTCATCCAGCCGCTGATGGGTGTAATGACCTTCTTCCAGCAGCCGGCCCACCGAAACCGTGACTTGTTCCGCGTCGGATTTTGCCTCGATCGGCTGGGCCGCCATCACGAAGGCGAGCAGAACTGCGGGCAGGATGAGCAATGAGCGGAAGAGAGGTTTCATTCGAGAAAAAGGTTTCGGAAAATCGCAGAATTCAGGCTGAACGCAAGGTGGGCAGGCCGGGACATCCATAGGTAGAGGGTCAGACAACGGGCGGGCCGGAACATTCAAAGATTGCTCCGGCGACGGGCGGCTGTGATGCAGCTTTCATTCCCGCGCATGCGAGAAATGCGGGCCCTCTCTTCAATGGTAATGTGCAAGGGCTCAATCAACCAAGAGCTGGCACGATGCGATACGAAACTTTCTGCGGCGGGATTTTTGAAACTAATTGTTATCTGCTCGAGGCGCCGGAGGGCTCGATCCTATTCGATGCGCCCGATGGCGCCTGCGATTGGCTGGTCTCGAAAGGCGTCGCGCCGAAACTGCTCTTACTGACGCATGGCCACTTCGATCACGTGCCGGACGTCGCCAAAATCAAACGGCGGTTCCAGTGCCAGATCGGATGTCATGCGGAAACCGCGCCGATGATTTCGGAGCCCGATTTCTTTCGTAACTTCGGCTTCGAGCTCCAGATCGAGCCGGTCCAGCCGGATTTCTTGATTTCCGCCACGCCGGCGCGCGATTTCCTCGGTCTGGAAATGGAGGTTCTGGAAGTGCCAGGCCATTGTCCGGGAAGCTTGTGCTTCCTTTCACGGAAGGACGAGCTGCTGTTGGGCGGCGATGTGTTATTCGCGAGTGGCGTGGGCCGATGGGATTTGCCCGGCGGTGATGGCGATCTTCTCTTCCGCGGAATCAAGACAAAACTCTTTCCTCTTGGCGATAACGTGACTGTGCTGCCGGGCCACGGTCCACCGACCACGATCGGCGACGAGCGCCGATCGAATCCGTTCGTGCGCTAGGTGCTCGCGTGTCATCCCGAGCCGCGCATACGGCGATGGATCCCCACTCGATGGAAAAATTCCAAAGCCGGTAGCAGCGGCCGCCGGCAGGCCGCCCTTCGTGGATCGCGAAATGGAATGAGCGGGCGTTTCCCTGCGACTGTGAGGTCCCTCGCCGTCTGCGCGGCTCAGGATGACGCGCTGGTATATCTTCCAAAGGCATGGCCTAGCGCGCCTCGCGCGCGCTGTGATTTGCTCGTCACTTTGCCGCGGCGACTGCGAGAAAAGAGAAAATGACGATGTCCTGCGCCATGTGGATGAAGAAGGCCCAGGCGGAACCTCGCGTTTCGATCATGCTCCGGGCCCAGATCCATCCGGCAAATCCAGCCATGACGACGCCGATTGGTCCGGAAGGTTGACCATAATAATGTCCCAGCCCAAAGAGCACCGCGGTCAGCAACACGGCCTCCGCGGGCGAAACCGCGTTGCGCAAATGCGCGAGGAGAACGTTCCGGAATTGGAATTCTTCATTGGCGGCGTTGAGCGCAGCGATGAGGAGAATCCACGGCAAAAAATGAAGGATGCGACCGCTGGCCGTGAAGTCGGGATGCACCGTGAAATACAAGAAAAGCGGGAGCGCCACTCCGAAGATGACGAGCAGCCCTGGGCCGAAGACCGTCCACGGAATCGGCTTCCGCAAACCGAGGAAAGGAATTGGTTGCGCCAGCGCCGCCAGGTTTCCGCGACACAAAAACAAATCACGCCGCGTCATTCCGCTGCCGATCAAGGTGAGGCTCATCAGAAAAGCTCCCGCGACTACTGTTATTCGTTCGCTGAGTAGCCGGACATTCCAGTTTCCACTCTCCGACCAGCGGCGAAAAAGGCCGGTTCCTTCAATCCACGGCGAAGCGAAATACCAGCCGATGCGCATGGCGGCCAGAGCAAGGAGAAAGCGCGAGAGAACTCTTACGCGCGGGAACGGGAGAACCGCCAGCGCGCCTAAGACGAGCAGGACGCACTGCGTCAGCGCGAGCCAGGGCGCCCGGCCATGCCCTGATTCGCGCCAGATGATCGTGGGTAGCGCGCTCGCCACCATGACCGCGCTCCAGGCGATGACGCGCAGGAGCGGATCGGATGCTTTCTTACCCTTTGCTTTCATGCTGCGCGCGGCTCGGCTGGAGCCTCGTGCCTGTTCTTGACCTCCACTATCGCATGGAGGACGCAGCTCCGCTGAGCCGCGGTTTCAACTTGTCTTTTCCGAGCGCGACCGCTTCGCGCATTTCGGAGGCAACTTCGCCCTCATCCTAGTCCTAGTCCGTCCTGCTCCTGAGCTTGATCATGCTCTTGATCGTTCCAAGCAGCGCACTCAACAGAAGTTTCAATTAACCGAGGCCGTCGAGCAGCACGCGTAATTCGCTCAGATCGTCGATCTCACCCACAAGCGAACGCAATGAACTCATTGCGGCCGGAATGTGATTGAGAAACGCTTTGTTCCCTTTGACGAGTCCGAGAAAGCCGTAGGCGCCGAGTGCCTGCATCAGCCGTTGAATTCCACACAGGCGAAAGATTTCGCGGAATTGCGGCGATACCGGTACGCACGCAGTCGCCCGCTTTTCTTCATACATCGTCAGCAGTTCCTCGCATTCCACGCGAGAGAAAGTGACGTAAGGATCGAAAAGGAGCGACGCCAGATCATACTCAGCCAATCCGGGCCGCATCCCCTGGAAATCGATCAGGTGTGCCTGCGCGTTGCGAACGATGATATTTTGCGATTGAAAATCGCGATGGACCAGCACGCGTGGACGGTTCCCGAGGCGCTCTGCGATTTCGGCGAGAGCAGACAGCTGTGTCAGCTCGAGAAGCTTTTTTTTCTCCACGTCAAAACAGCGGCCCAGACAGTTTTCGAAAAAATAATTTTGCTCCCAGCGGTAAAGCGTCGCGTCAAAGGCCGCGGGAAGATTTTTCTGGATCACATCACCCGCCGCTTCGGTCAGGCAATGCAGCTTCACGATTTCATCCAGAGCGGATTCATACAAGGCGCGGCGCACGAGCCAGCTCTCGTCGCGATAGCTCCAGAGATCGGCCTTCCCGAGATCTTCGATCCAAATCAAACCCTCCGCGGCATCGTGAAAATAAATCTTCGGCGCGCAGATTTTGTGCTCGGCCAGAAACTCCGCGATGCGGACGTAGTGCCGGTTCTCTTCGCGCTCGAGGTTGTACTTAACCAGAATGATGGTCTGTCCCGGCGAACATTTTACCCGATAAAACTTCCGGTCCGATCCGCCCTTCTCGATTGGCGTAATTTTGACCGTGCTTTCTTCCAGCCGCGGAAAATGGATCCGGGTTTGCTGGAGCAGCAGCTCGGTTTTCGCGGTTCTAGATGTCGGTGTCACTGAGTTCGCCTTCTGCCTTTCGATGGCTGCGGACAATACAATTGCGGAGGCGTGAACGGGAAGCGATTTGTGCGCCAGGCCAGAGAATTGTGTTTTCGAGGATCGCGCCCGCGCCCACGCCGCAACCTGCACCGATGGAATAGAAACCGGTCAGGCGCGCGGTCGGATCGATCACGGCATCGCGCGCGATCGGGCTGGGCCACTCGGCGGTCCGGACATAATCCGGTTTCCAGCGCTCTTGCTGGATGATGCGATGGACCTCGAGGTATTCGGCGCGCGAACCGATGTTAAACCACTTGCGATCTTCCAGAACGACGCCGCCTATCTTCCCGCCCTGCCCGATCCAGTCCACGATTATCGGGATAAACGAGATGTTCCGCGCAGGCGGAATCCTGGGAAAAACTTTCCGGTTCCAGATGGATACACCCTGAAAGTCGTACTCGCCGGCGTGGCCATACTTGCTCTCGATGTCGATGACGCGGCCGTCCCGCCATGCGACATCAGCGCCCAGCTTCGTTTTTCCCAGCGCAAGCGTGACGTCGTTTCCCGCGCGGAAATGCTCTTCGATCAGCGGCGCCAAATCCAGATCGGTCAGGATATCTCCGCTGTAAACGATGAACGGTTCGTCGCGCAGCTGCGCTTCGATGTTTTTGATTCCACCGCCCGTCCCAAGCAGGTCAGGCTCGTGCACAAGTGTAAGCGGGCGTCCTGCATAACTCCCGTCCGGGAAAAGGGGGCCGAATTCCGGGGCGCGATGGTGCGTGTTGATGATGAAGGACTCGACCCCGAGCGCGCACAGATGATCGAGCGCGAAAGTGATGAGCGGCTTTTGAAATATCGGAATGAGCGGCTTCGGCAGATCCTCCGTTAACGGACGCAGCCGCATACCGAGTCCCGCGCCGAGAACGAAAGCTTGCCTGATCATATGCCGACCTGTCGCCGCGGCCCCGTGGGCGGCCCAACGCGCGAGCCCGGCGCTTCGCCCAGCGAAGCGACTACAGTGGCAGCAGCTCCAGCACCCGTGCTTGTGCTATGCCCCGACTTTGGTAAGACTGGAGCCATGGCGGAAGAAACGATCTGGCGCGGCACGTCGTCGCAAATAAAAAATCTCGGCATCTTCATTTTGTGCGGTCTGTTTTGCTGGCTCATCGTCCCGATCTTCATCGCGCTCAGCCGTTATCTCCAAACGAAAAACAATGTCTTCGAGCTTACCAGCGAACGGCTGAAGATCACCGAGGGCGTGTTCAACAAGGTGACCGAGACGCTCGAACTTTACCGGGTAAAGGACATCGAAGTCCTCCAGCCATTCTTCTCCCGCATGTTTGGCGTGGAAAATATCAAGATCAACACGTCTGATCTTTCGTCACCGGTCATTCTGCTCGAAGCGATTCCGAAGACGGTCGCTCTCGCCGACAAATTGCGGAACCAGGTGGAAATCATTCGCGTGCAGAAAAACGTGCGCGAAATCGATCTCGAATAATCACCGCTTCAGATAAAGCGAGCTGGTCCCGAAATCGATAATGGCGTGATAGCGCTGCAGCATTTCGGAGCCGAGCAATCCCGCCACGGGGGGCGACGCGTCGAGCAAACCGCCGTGGATCAATCCTTCGAGATCGATCACGCCCACATTACTGCTCCGCATATCCATCGAGCCGATCGATAAGCGGGTGATGTTCGCAATTTTCACCCCGCGCTCCTTCAGGTTCACTCCGGAAGAGCGGAAGGCGGTGTTGCGCAATGGAATCTTCATGCTGTGAACGAAGCGCGAGTGGAGCAGCGTGGCAAAAGCACCGGTGTCCACCATCAGCTTCGCGGCCCGGCCGTTGACCGAGCCATCGACATAAAGGTTGTAGCCATCGCTCTCGTGCATCGCCACGCGCCTGTACGCGCTGAAATTAAATCCGGGGACGGGCCCGGAGGCGAGCGGGTCCATCTTCAGAATGAGCATTTGCCGGTCGCAATCGATGATCGCCTTGGTCGGAGATAAAATATCCGTGCCGATGATTCCATCCATTCCCTGCTCGTTTCCGCCCGGCGAATCTTCCCGGAGACCGCCGAGATTGATGGTCACCATCGGCTCATCGACCAAGTTGAGCGCGCCGAGCCGGAAATTGTGCGCGATCACGACGGCGTTAAATGCGCCGTTGATGCTGAGCCGCGTCGGAATACGCGACTTGCCGGCCACGGGCTTCATCCCGAAATACGCGCGGCGATTGATTGCGATCGCGCTGACCGGAGCGCCTGTGTCCACCACCATGATCGCCGGCTTTCCATTGATTTCCGCGCGCACGAGCAAATGGTCCTGGGCCGAGCGGCGCAAAGGAAGCGCCTCGTATTGGACCGAGCCGGCGGGCTTCGGCGGCTTCGCGCTGACGAACGCCGGAAGGCCCAACGCCAATGCGGCCAGCAGCGCTGGAAGCTTTTTGTGAGCAACAAATTTCGAGAAGCGCGTAAACACGAGCCGGAGGATAGCACGTTGCGGCACGAGGGCGAAATGGCTTGATTCTCCCTCGCGGACAGCCCGTATTCGAAACGAGGAATTTCTTATGAACAACCGCACCCGCATCGGCCGTTCGAGCTTCGCCTTTTTCATGCTTGGCGGCGTGGCGCTTTGCGGCGCTCTGGTTTTGACCGGCTGCAACAAAAGCAAAAACGCGGATGGTTCCGCCGGCAGCGACACGGTCAACATCGGGGAGTATGCCTGTCTCACAGGGCAGACGGCGAGCTTCGGAAGCGCGTCGCATCAGGGCGTCCAGATGGCGATCGATGAAGCGAACGCCAGGGGCGGTATCCTGGGAAAAAAGATTCAGCTCAGGACGGAAGACGATCAATCGAAGCCCGGCGAGGCTGCGACGGCGGTGCGTAAACTCATCTCGCGTGATCACGTCGTTGCGCTCATCGGTGAGATGGTTTCCTCCCGCTCGCTCGAAGCTGGCCCCGTCGCGCAGCAAAACAAGATCCCGATGGTTTCCGGCTCGACGAATCCGAACGTGACGAAAATCGGCAACTATGTGTTCCGAGTTTGCTTCGTCGACTCGTTTCAGGGGACAGTGATGGCGAAGTTCGCGCTCAACTCACTCAAGAAAACGAGGATCGCCGTTTTGACCGATGTGCGTCAGGATTACAGCGTCGGGCTTGCGCAGTTCTTCAAGGAATATTTCACGAAGAACGGCGGCACGGTGGTGGCCGAGCAAAGCTACAGTTCGGGCGATCGGGATTTCAAGGCGCAGCTGGCGTCGATCAAGGCGGCCAATCCCGAGGCGATTTTCGTTCCGGGATATTATAATGAGGTCGGGCTGATCGCGCTTCAGGCGCGCGAGCTCGGGATCGTGGTTCCGCTCATGGGCGGCGATGGCTGGGATTCGCCGGCGCTGACGCAAATCGGAGGGACGGCGATGGAGGGCAATTTCTTTACGAACCATTTCTCCACGGAGGATCAGTCGCCCATTATCCAGGATTTTATTCGCGAATTTAGAAAACGCTTCAGCCGCGATCCGGATGCAATGGCCGCGCTCGGGTATGACGCGGCGAAAGTGCTGCTCGATGCCATGGCGCGCTCCGGCGGCACCGCGCCCGCGAAGGTGCGCGACGCCCTGGCCGCGACCAGGGATTTCCAGGGCGTGACCGGCACAATCACGATCGACGAAAATCGGAACGTGAATAAATCGGTGGTGGTGCTCACGATCAGGGACAAGGCGTTCCACTACGTCGAAACGATCGCGCCCTGACGAGTTGCTCGCCGCTCTTCCTCATTGTCTGTGATCATCAATGGGA
>JBEEHO010000109.1:0-5282 GCA_041167425.1 Verrucomicrobiota bacterium
AGCACCGGCGTCGCCCTGGTGGAAGTCTACAATCTGGACGCGAACTAGGCTGGCAGTTTGCTGTTGTCGAGCTTTGCGGCGGGCGTTACGCTGGAAGCGAACCGGGGACATTCTGCTTCGGTTAATTTGAGGAACATCGCCATGACAACCGCTACTGCCGAACAAGGAACGAAACTCAGCCAGCTCGATCAGCTGAAGAAATTCACCATCGTGGTGGCGGATACGGGCGACTTCCAAAGCATCAAGGAGTTCAAGCCGCGCGATGCGACGACGAACCCGAGCCTGATCTACGCGGCGACCCAAAAGGAACAATATTTCCATCTCCTGGATGAGGTGCTGGCCCAGCGGAAGAATTCCGGATTGTCTGGCGCGGCACAGATCGAGGACGTGATCGATCATCTGCTGGTCAAGTTTGGCTGTGAGATTTTGGAGATCGTGCCGGGGCGCGTCTCAACCGAAACGGACGCACGGCTCTCGTTCGACACGGAAGGTTCGATCAACAAGGGCCGGCAGCTGATCAAACTATATGAGGAGCGAGGGATCGATCGGCAGCGGGTGCTGATCAAGATCGCGTCGACCTGGGAAGGGATCAAAGCCGGCGAGGTGCTGGAGAAGGAAGGAATCAACTGCAATCTGACGCTGATGTTTTCGCTGCCGCAGGCCGTGCTTTGCGCGGAGGCGGGCATTGAACTTATCTCGCCGTTCGTCGGCCGGATTTACGATTGGTTCAAGGCGGCAAACAAGCGCGAATATACCGGTGCGGAAGATCCCGGCGTGCAGTCAGTGCAGGAAATTTACACCTACTACAAGAAGTTCGGGCACAAGACGGAAGTGATGGGCGCGAGTTTCCGCAACATCAGCCAGATTCTGGAGCTGGCCGGTTGTGATCTGCTCACGATCAGTCCCGACCTGCTGGAAAAATTGGCGGAGTCGGATGGACCAGTGGAGCGCAAGCTCGACCCGGAAAAGGCGAAGAGCGCGAACGTTGAGCGCCTCGAGATGGACGAGAAAAAATTCCGATATTTGTTCAACGATAATGCGATGGCGACCGAGAAGACTTCGGAAGGCATTCGCAAGTTCTCCGCCGACATCGTGAAGCTGGAGAAATTCGTCGCGGGAAAACTCGGGTAAGAATTCTTCCTGTTCCGCTACCTCTTTCTTCTGGAATTGCGGGACGGGGAAGGAAATTGAGAGGAAGAGGTTCGGTGTGTTCAACGTCGTGCTGATCGAGCCCGAGATCCCGCCGAACACCGGCAACATCGGCCGGCTTTGTCTTGCGACCGGATCGACGCTGCACCTGGTCAAGCCGCTCGGCTTTTCCGTCGACGATCGCGAGTTGAAACGGGCCGGGCTGGATTACTGGAAAGAAGTGGACGTTCAGTTTTGGGATTCCTTCGAGGATCTGGAGCGAGCGCAGCCGCCGGAGGCGCGCCTGTTTTTTCTGACCACAAAATCAGACCGCGCGTATTATGACATCGGCTTTCGGCCCGGCGATTTTTTCGTCTTCGGACGCGAAACAAAGGGTTTGCCCGAAGCTTTGCTTGCGGCCAATGCGCAGCAGTTGCTTACGATTCCGATGCAAGGTACGCGCAGCCTGAACCTGGCCACCGCAGTGGCGATCGTCTTGTTCGAAGCGATGCGCCAGCAAAGTTGACCGCTCGCCCGTAACTCGGATGCGCGCCGGGAACGATCCAAAGCCCGGTGAACCCGTGAATTGTTACGAGAGGGGTTGAATAAACCCGCCACGCCGCTGTCTAACCTTTCGAATCAATTATGAAAACCTTCCTTCTCTTAGCTTTCTCTCTCACTACGGCCCTGTCGCAAGTCGCCAGTGCTGCGGATCAAGACCAGGTCACGCCTCCGAAGCGCGCCCAGGCGCCGGCGAGAAATACCGCCGTGAACCAAGGTCCCCGAGTCCGGCCAAATGTGACCGTGCACCAGCAGGGGCCGGTCTATCAAGCGCCTCGGTTTAATCCTGCGTACACGAACCAAACGCTCCGGATGCATTCGCGCGTGAACCAGGACCTGGTGCGTCCCAATCGGTTCAACAATCCGAACCAATTCACGCCGCGGGTGCGGACAAATCCAAATGTGGTGACGACACCGCAGACAACGGCAACGGCGCAATCGAACGTCAATACGTTGAATCGCTTCGACCGGGACGCTCGCAACCGCACGACAATCAACTCGCAGAACCGGACTTCCGGCAATTTCAACTGGGCGGACGCGCGCCGGCGTCATGATCGCAATCGTCATGACCGGAGCTGGTGGACCAGCCGCTATAACAGGTTCGCACTCTTCGGCGGCGGATATTATTTCTGGGACAATAATTACTGGTACCCGGCCTACGGTTACGATCCCTACTACAACTCCTATTCCTACGATGAGCCCATCTACGGCGACCAGGACATGGATCCAGGCCAGGTGATCTCAAGTGTCCAGACGGAGCTGCAGCGCCTTGGGTATTATCGTTACGCGGTGGACGGGCTGATGGGCCCGGCGACGCGCGCCGCGATCGCAAATTTCCAGCGCGACAACGGCCTGGCGATGACTTCAGCGATTGACGGGCCCACGCTCCAGTCGCTCGGCCTTCGTTAACAAAATCACATTCCATTTAGAAGCCGCACGATGGATAACCGTCGTGCGGCTTTTTTCTGGAGCGATGGATTGCGCGCATCGTCTATTCGGCCAATGCTGATGGCCCAATGACTGAACCGCAACTCGTGGCCAGCGATCTGCGCCGATCTTTTCGAATCGGACCGCGCCGCATCGAGGTGTTGCGGGGAATTTCTCTCAGCGTCGCGCACGGCGAAGCTGTCTTCCTATGCGGCGCTTCCGGGGCCGGGAAAACCACGCTGCTTTATACCCTGGCGGGATTGGAGCGCCCGGAATCTGGCACAGTGGAATTTGAAGGGCGCCGGCTTTACTCCGGCAGCGCTTCTTCGCAAGCGCAGCTCAGGAACAAGAAAATGGGCTTCGTTTTCCAGGGATATTTTTTGCTTCCGGAATTGACCGCGCTCGAAAACGTCATGCTGCCGGGAATGATCAGCGGAAAGAGAAAACGAGCGGAGGCGGAGGCCAGCCTGAGCGACGTCGGTCTGGCGGAACGACTGCATCACTTGCCGGCGGAACTTTCCGGCGGCGAGCAGCAACGGGTGGCCATCGCGCGAGCTCTGACGAATAATCCGGATATCATTTTCGCGGACGAGCCGACGGGCAATCTGGATTCGAAAACCGGCGACGCCATCATCGATCTGTTACTCGCGCTGGCCCGCGGCCGGAAAAAAACTTTGCTGGTCGTGACGCACGATGCCCGGCTGGCGGAGCAGGGCGACCGGCAATTGCGGATCGTGGATGGGTTGCTGGAATGAAGAGTTCACCGTGAACTCTTTTGCTTGAATTGCCTGCTGAACCACCGAACGTTTTTGTGTGCTAACAAAAACTTCGACAGCGAACGCTGGTGGGTTGGTGCTGGATGAACCGAAACGGAGTGGGGCCACTTCGAAGGGAGCGGTCAAACCCGCGATCGATACGAATTCAAATTCGTCGAGCGTAGAGGCGAAGGAGCTGACCATATATCTCGATGGTAAATTCGTGCCGGAAGCCGATGCCAAAGTTTCCGTTTTCGACCACGGTCTTCTCTACGGCGACGGCGTTTTCGAAGGCATTCGTTTTTATAACGGGCGCGTTTTTCGATTGGAGGAACATCTCGAGCGCTTGTGGGATTCCGCTCGCTCGATTTGCCTCGAGATCCCGATCGGCCGGGCGGAGATGACCGAAGCGCTCCTGGAAACGATCCGGCAAAACGGTTTGCACGAAGGTTACATTCGTCTGGTGGTGACGCGCGGCGTCGGCAATCTGGGCCTGAACCCGACCCAATGTAAGCAGCCGAGCGTATTCATTATTGCCACGACGATCGCGCTCTATTCGAAAGAGGTTTGCGAGACCGGCCTGACGGTGGTGACCTGCGCCACTCGCCGCACCAACGCGGCCGCGCTCAACCCGGCCGTGAAATCGCTCAATTATCTGAACAACGTGATGGCGCGGATCGAAGCGAACCTGGCCGGGGCGGATGAAGCGCTGATGTTGAACGATGCGGGCAACGTGGCGGAGTGCACGGCGGATAACGTCTTCATCGTCAAACGCGGCCAGATTTTCACTCCACCGATTGCGGCGGGCGCCTTGCGCGGGATCACGCGCGCGGTGGTGTTCGAGATCGCGGCGGAACTCGGGCTCAAGATCACGGAGACGGATATCACGCGGCACGATGTCTTCGTCGCGGATGAATGCTTCCTCACCGGCACCGCGGCGGAGTTGATTCCGGTGATCAAGGCGGACGGCCGCATGATTGGAAATGGAAAGCCCGGCTCGATCACGGCGAGGATGATCGGTCGTTTCCGGGAATTAACTCGCGAGACCGGCACGCCCATTTTTGTCTGACCGGGAGCGAAGGCGCAATCGGCGCAGAAGGTGCTTGGCTATGGCGGGAGTTGAATGTTTCCGGCGTTTCGAGGTCTAATCTACAGAGATGTTGTGCGACGTTTGCAAATGCAATGATGCGACGGTCTTCCTGACGCAGATTCTTGAAGGCAAGATGCAGAAGGTGAACCTCTGCGATGCCTGCTCCAAGGAGAAAGGCGTGCAGGATCCGACCGGTTTCGCGCTGGCCGATCTGCTTCTGGGCATCGGCGCCGCGGAGGAAATCGAGAAGGGCGCGCCGTCTCAAAAATGTCCGGTCTGCGGCTTTACCCAGGCGGATTTCAAGAAAACCGGCCGGCTCGGTTGCAGCGCGTGCTACGTTACCTTTGCAGAAGGTTTGGGGAGCCTGCTTAAGGCGATGCACAAAGGGACCGAGCACGTGGGCAAGCTTCCACAGCGCGCTCATCGCGAAATCGAGCTGGGCGATCGGATGCGCGCTTTGACCGAAGATCTCGAGAAGGCGGTCGCGGAAGAGAACTACGAAAGCGCCGCGGCCTTGCGCGATCAGATCAAACAGCTCGAACACGAAAAGGTAATTTAGGGATGAAATTCTCCAATGTCATGGCGACCGGCGGCGAATGGTTGCGCGGCGAAGGGCCGCACCATCAGATCGTGATCAGCAGCCGCGTTCGGCTCGCGCGGAATCTGAAGCAGCGCGCTTTTCCCGGCTGGGCCAAAAAAGCGGAGCGCACCCAGATCCTCGAGTTGATCAAGCCGCGCGTGGAAGAGCTGCCGGAAATGCAGGACTCCTTCTCGGAAATGCTGCAGGATCTTTCAGCGCTGGAAAAGCAGGTGCTGGTCGA
>JBEEHO010000110.1:0-3561 GCA_041167425.1 Verrucomicrobiota bacterium
CTAAGAATAAAAAGCGCGCGCCGCAGAAGGTTAAACATCACGCGAAAAAAGCGGGGTAGTTTTTCCTGTGCTTTTTTACCGTGTCATCCCGAGCCGCGCAGACGGCGTGGGACCTCCAAGCGCTCAATCGCTAACGCGATACCCAAGGCATGATCGTCGGATGAGGCGGTCCTCAGTTTGGTGTAGCGAACACTACGACCGCGAGGTCCCTCGCCGTCTGCGCGGCCTCGGGATGACACGGTAAAAACGCGCAGGAAAAACTACGCCGCTTTTTTCGCGTGATGTTTCACCTTCTGCGGCGCGCGCTTTTTCTTCTTCGCCCCCTGCGATTTCGCCAGGCTTTCCTGTAGTACCGCTACCAGGTCGATCACTTTGGTCGACTCTTTCCTGGCCTTCGGCTTTTCCTCGATTTCTTTTCCGCCTGACTCGACCTTCTCCTCGATGACCTCCATCAACGCTTCGCGATAATCGTCGTGATATTTTTCCGGATCCCATTTCGAGGTCATGCTTTTGACCAGGGCCTCCGCCATGTCCTTCTCGCGCTTTCCGATTTCGAGTTTCTTGGGAACGTTCAGTTTCTCCGCATCGGATAATTCCTCGGCAAAATGCATCAGCTCGAGCACGAGCGCATGCTTCAGTGCCTTCACCCCCGCGAGATACTGCCGGGTCTTGATCACCACTTTCGCGATCCCGACTTTCTTGCCGTCGGCCAATGCTTCGCGCAGTAACACGTACGCTTTGTCGCCCCCTTTTTGCGGCTCGAGAAAATACGGCTTGTAGAAATACATCGGATCGATTTCGTCGATATCCACGAAATCCTGGATGTCCACGGTCTGCGTCGCTTCCAGATCCACGCGTTGGAAATCCTTTTCGTTCAGCACGACGAATTTCCCTTTCTCGTATTCGTAACCTTTCACGATCTCGTCCCACGGAACTTCTTTGCCGTCCTTCTCCGCGACGCGTTTGTAATTGACCGGGCTGTGATCCTTCGCTCGAAGCAGCCGGAATTTCAGCTCTTCCTTCCGCGTCGCCGGGTAAAGAGCGATGGGGATATTGACGAGGCCAAAACTGATACTGCCCTTCCAGATTGCGCGCATACTGAAGGGATTTCGCGGCTCGGAGCTGCCGCGGCTGTAGCTGCGGTCATCGAGCACCGCTACAGCGAAAAACTACGCCGCCGCTTCGAGCGCTTCGCGCTTCACCCCGCGCAACTCGAAAAGGCGCACCAGCGTTTCCTCAATTAAATTGTTCGGGCAGGACGCGCCGGCCGTGATGCCGACCACAATCGGGCCCTGCGGCAACCAATTCTTCGCGATCACTTCCTGCCGGGCGTGGAGATCGTAGTGCAGAATTTCCGCCTCCGAGACCAACCTCGAGGCATTACGAACGAAATAGGTCGGTAATTTTTCCTCACCCATTTCAGCCAGGTGCGAAGTGTTCGAGCTGTTGTATCCGCCCACGACGAGGAGCAGATTCATGCGGACATCGAGCAATTCGCGCAACGCATCCTGCCGTTCCTGAGTGGCGCCACAGATCGTGTCGAAAAAACGGAAGTTCGTTGCCGCCAGCTCCGGTCCGTCGCGATCCACGATGGCCTGGCGAATGCGCCGCTGCACTTCCTCGGTCTCACCGCGCAACATGGTGGTCTGGTTCGCCACGCCGATCGTGCGCAAATGCAGATCGGGATCGAAACCGGGCGAGTGCGCATTCCGGAATTTCTCCAGGAACGCCTGCTTGTCGCCGCCATGCCGGATGTAATCGCAAACGTAGTCGGTGTCGGGGAGGGTCAGGACGACGAGATAATGTCCCCGCCCATCACCCAGCGCGCGCGAGCTGGTGGCCTTCGTTTCCTCGTGCTCGGCCTTGCCATGAATGATCGACGTGGCGGATTCGTTCGCGTATTTGCGCACGCGTTTCCACACGCTCATCACGTCGCCACAGGTCGTATCCACAATCTGGCAGCCGCGCTCCTTGATTTGCTGCAAGGTGGAGAGCTCCGTGCCAAAGGCCGGCACGATGACGACATCCTCCGGCTGCAAATCGGCGATGTCCGCCTGTTTGTCTTTCCCCATTAGATTCTTGATGCCTAACGAGGAGATCTGTTCGTTGACCTCGGGATTGTGAATGATTTCGCCGACGATAAAAAGCCGGCGGTCCTTGAAAACTTTGCGCGCGGCATACGCGAGATCGATCGCGCGCTCGACGCCGTAACAAAATCCGAATTGCTTCGCCAGCCGCACGGTGACATCGCCAAAGGTCAGGATGCCGCCCGCGCGCCGGACCTTGTCCACGATGTCGCTGCGATAATGCGATTCGACCTGCTCCTGCACGGCCGTCATCACTTCCGGCGTCCGCAGGTTCACTTTCTCACGCGCCGTCGTGCCGCTGGAGATAAGATTTGTGCTCATGCGCTAATCAAAAATGTCGCGTCCGCCTGGCCTCATCCTGATACCCGGCGATCCCGCGGAGGAAATTTACCTCCTCATCCCGATCAGTCTACCAGAAGCGGTCCGGGAGGATCTTTGAACCAGCTCTCCGCCATCATCTGCGCCCGCGGCGGATCGGGATCGCGGCTTTGATCGAGCCGGCGGACCAGGCTGCCCCACTCTTTGTCTTCGGGGAGCGAGGTCCTGATGTGCACCGGCGTGCCGATCCTGGTCAGCGCGAAAAGACGGGCCGCGGCTTCGCGGTGCAGTCGGACGCAGCCATGCGTGTGCGGAGCGGGATGGACAAAGCCTTCATGGAATCCATACGCGGGCTTGAACTCACACCAGTAGGCCATCGGATAACCCCGGTCCGGCTCGCTCGCGCGGCGGCGGTGTTTCTCCTTGTTATAAATAGTGAAATCGCCCGTCGGCGTCGCGGCGCCCGGCTTGCCTACATTTCCCTGGACCGCCATCAGCACGCGGTCGCCTTCCATTACAAAAAGATTCTGAGTCGAGAGAGATAGTTTGACCTCGACCTTGGAAGGATCATGCGGTTTGTGGGCGGTCACTTTGTAGCTTCCTGACGAAACGGTGCTCGTGCTTCCGCAGCTCGTCAGGAAAAGGGCGGCCATTGCAGCGACGCAAAGGAAGAACAGGCGGGAAAAGTGTTGCATAGTTACTGACTGAAAAGCGCATCGAGCGCCTTTTGTCAATAGGCACGCGCGATCAGGGAACGACTTCAACGTTCAAAGTGGAGGACATTGGCTCAAGACTTTTCGCCCTTTCCTCGAGCCGGCGTTCGAACTCCGGCGAAATATTCGCGTAGAAGGGGTACTCCGCCGGGTCGGCGGCCTGCGGACGATATCGCCAATGTTTATACATCCAAAGCCAGGGCGCGGGATTCTCGCGGACGTACGGTTCAAATTGATCCCAGCATCTCTGGGCAATTTCCTGAAAGGACGCATCCGGAGCGAATTCGATCCGAGGATGAAAAACAATGCGGTAACGTCCTCCCGGGAGCGGCTCGCAATGGACGTTGATGATCGTCGCGCCGGCGCGGCGATGCGCCCACGCATGCGCGAAGGTCACGCTCGTTTTCAATGCGAAACAATCGATGGCCACGGTGGGGAGCTGC
>JBEEHO010000111.1:0-12723 GCA_041167425.1 Verrucomicrobiota bacterium
GTCACCCGGAGGCCTCGTCATAGCTTCGCTGCTTTTCGTGACGAATCTCTATGTGATCGACCAAACCATTTTCACCTGGCCAAAGTCCATGGCCGGCTTTTTTATCCTACTTTGCTGGAATGGACTCCGCCGTAATCACGATGCGAAGCTAGTCGGGTTAGCCGCTGCGGTTGCATTTCATTGTCATCCTTCGAGCATCGTCGTAGCTGTAAGTATCGGTCTGTGGTATGCGCTGCAAGCGTGGCGCGCCAGGACTGGCTTCAGGCAGCTTTTTGCGTTCGCTCTGGTCTTTGCCTGCGTCCTTCTCCCCTGGGTTATCTGGACAAGAGGTATCCTCGGAATCCCTTCCAACATGATTGCGCAAAACCTTTCCGGGTCCGGCACCGAAGCGGCCATGGCGTCGCCGATTAATTTCATCTGGGTTAGGTTCAACAACGCGTTTGATGCACTGGCCCCGATGCCTTTCAGCGTTTATCCCTTCCAACTCGACGCGGTCGTTAACCATGCCATGTTTTGTCTTCCTTTCGCCGTGGGGATATTCCTGATCATACCCGCGCTCACTGAGTGCTGGCGCTTACGCAGGGAAGAGCCCATGCTGGTTTGGTTCGGCCTGGCGATTCCCGCTGCTGTGATCCTGGGTCTGTATAGTTGTACGGCTCTACCAATACTCCATGGCTGGCAGCCCATTATTGGAGCACTTATGTTCTTAGGGGTCCTTCCGCTGCGCCGCAACCTATCTACTCCCGCCTTTGCCGCGTTGATAACACTCCAGTTACTTTGCAATCTTTGCCTTGTCCTCTCGCGCGGCTTCCTGGTGGGGGCGCATTTTTCTTAGGGATGACACGCTAGTCGAAGCGCAAGTAATGGAGAACAGCGCGCGAGGCCATACCGTGCGCACGAGCAAGTGGACTCGATGATTCTGAACCTCAACGGGCCAAGCCACGACCCAACCTACGACCGGCATCAAACTGATGGCGACGAGCGCGAGCAGTTCCTATTCAGTAGAATTGCAGACAGTAAAGAGAGTATCCTGCGATCGTTAGCGCGGCAATTAAGACGCCCACAAATAACTTCCGGCTCACCACAAACCAGCGGCTGCTGACAACTCCCCGGGGCTCATCCCGAGCCCCCGCCGTAATCTCAGGCGGCACCCGCAGTTCCAAATAAGCTGCGCCCAGAATAAGCAGGAGCAGGCCGAAGTAGGTCAGCAAACAAACCAAGCTTCCCGTGGTGAGCTGGTTAAGCTGAATGCCGTGCACGGGGTTGAAACGAACATCGGAGAAGAGCACACAAATCGCCCCTTCCAAGCTGACGGCCGTGAGTGCAAGAGCGATAACGGCTGAGCGTGCATTCTTAAGAACCAACACCCACAAGAACAAGGCAAACGTATGATACAGGCAAATAATGTGCACGCTGAAGCTCCAGGGTATCCGGTAGACGAGTGCGATCATCAGGGATGGAACCAGGTAGAGCGCGAGAATGGTTCGACCGGCATATCGCGTGGACAACGCCCTTGCGAATCCCGCAAGAACAACTGGAAGCGCAACCAGACTGACGGCGGCCGGAAGACAATACCGCTGTGACTGGAAGATCATTGAAGCAAGATCAGACATCGTCCAAGACGCAGTGGGAGAGAAAGAGTTTTTTAAGAACGAGAAGAAGTGAATCGGAACGAGGCTCCGGGTTAGGTTGTCCAGGGGAAGAAGAGACAGGCCCGACCAGGAATACTTTGCGTAGAAGGCCTTTGCGATCTGGGCGATTGGCTCAGTTTGGGCCTGGGTTATGCCGGCGTTGTAGACATAATAGTAAAATAGAGGTTGCTTTGAGCCAACCCAATGGACGACGACGAACCAGGCACCAACCAGGACAACGCCACCGACACCAAACCAGGCGACGTCTCGGAACCGAGCCAGGCTTGGTCGGATCGGGTAAAACAGACAGAGTATTTGGAATAACCCGAAGCCAGCCAAAAACGGCAGCACCGAACCGTGAAAGTAATAACTGGTAGCGCACAGGCCGATCTGAAGCGCCGTATTTTTTCCATTCAGAAACAGAAGGACAGCCAACAGGAACGGATATAAGGCCGAGAACTTGACCCATCCCCCGATGTTGCATAGCACAATGAAGCCGCCAAGAGCAGTAGACGCTACCGCCAGCACGGCGCCGCGATAACCGAGAAGACGTTGGAAGAGTGGCGCGATACCGAAAAGGTAAAGGTTATTTAAGACCCACCAAAAGGCATGGTAGAATCGTAACGACATTGCGGGATAGGTATAATGATCCTCAGTCAAGGGAAGGTGGAATAGCTTGAAGAAGAAAAGTGTAAGGTATCCACCCAGGTGGGGCCGGTCGTACAGGTCGTTTGTCGCGTAGAATGGATCTTGCGGATAGTGCCGGTGGAGATCGAAGAACATGGCTTGATGCCACGCATACATCTGGTCGGGTGGCGGAGTCCCGGACAGATTGAAAAGATCCCAGACCTCATGTGGCCCTGGATAAAGCGCCTTAAAAAGGTGGAAAAGAACTATCTGTATCCCATAGAGGCACAACAGCGTGAACAAGGTAAAATGGAATAAGCGCCGTGCTTTACCGCCCCTGATGCCTCGAAGTTGCTTTTTGAGGACAGACCGAAAGAAAGCGACCGAGGCAATAAGAAAGAATAACGGGATGAGCCACGTCTTTCTTGTGTGGCAAGCCATATACGCGATGATCGCGCAGGAGGCCATACCTAACGCAGGAGCAAAATAGAACCGACTATCGTGATCGATCCATTTGCCGAGGCACTCAGTCGCAATGACCCAACCTATGACCGACATCAAACCGACTGCGCCAAGCGCCAGTAATTCCATTCGTCGCATAGTAGGCGCCCTCCAGAAAAATCCACGCTCTAAAGCGAGGAGGGGATCGGCTATTTTCAGCGCGCTATGACCCTCCTTGAAGTCTTGCAGTCGACGACCGCTTACTTCGCGAAGCGCGGGATCGAAAGCCCGCGTTTGAACGCGGAGCACTTGCTCGCGCACACGCTCAAGCGCAAACGGATCGAGCTTTACCTCGACTTCGAACGGCCACTGGCGGAAGCGGAACTGGCCCCGCTTCGCGACCTCGTCCGGCGGCGTGGTTTAGGGGAACCGCTCCAGCACCTGCTCGGCACGGTGGAATTCGCCGGCCGTGTTTTTCTTTGCGACAAGCGTGCCCTTGTTCCGCGACCGGAGACAGAAGAGCTTGTGGAGCTGCTCGAATCCAAAGTCCAAAACCCGAAATCTAAAATCCTCGACGTCGGAACCGGCAGTGGCGTGATCGCGCTGACGCTGGCCGCGCAATTCCCGGAAGCCGAAGTGCACGCGGTCGATATTTCCGGGGACGCGATGGCGCTTGCGCGGGAAAATGCGGCTCGGCTCGATTTGCTGGAACGCGTTCGCTTCGCCCAAGGCAACCTGCTCGAAGGAATCCAAGGATCGTTCGACCTCATTGTCGCAAATCTTCCTTACGTCCCGACGACCGATCGTCCAACGCTTTCCCGCGAGGTCCTGCATGATCCGGAAGCCGCAGTTTTCGGCGGAGAACACGGCGATGAATTGATCCGCGCGCTGATTATCTCGGCGCCGGACCGGATGCGCGCCGGTGGTCTTCTCGCGCTCGAAGTCGGGATCGGTCAGGCTGACATTCTCGCAGCGCTTTTAGCGGAGAAAAATTATCACGACATCGCTTTGATACGCGATTATGGCGGTGTGACACGATTCCTCTTTGGCAGGTATGGATAAAATTCTGATTCACGGCGGGCGCCCGCTTTCCGGCTCGATCAAGATCAGCGGCTCGAAGAATTCCGCGCTGCCGATCATCGCCGCGACCCTGCTCACCCGCGAGCCCTGCATCCTGCATCGCGTGCCCGACCTGAGCGACACGCATTACATGCTGCAAATCCTGATGCACCTGGGTGCGCAGGTCGAACGGGCCAGCGGCACCGTCACCGTCAACGCCGAGAAAATCGAGTCCGTCGCGCCTTATGATGTCGTGCGAAAAATGCGCGCCTCGGTCTGCGTGCTCGGCCCGCTCCTGGGCCGCTGCGGCGAGGCGACCGTTTCATTACCGGGGGGTTGCGTCATCGGCGACCGGCCGATCGATTTGCACTTGAAGGGTTTTGAAGCGCTCGGCGCTGCCATTCGCGTCGAGGGCGGTAACGTCAAGATGTTCGCGCCGAAATTGAAGGGCGCGATCGTTAATCTGACCGGCAAGTTTGGTCCCACGGTTCTCGGCACCGACAACGTCATGATGGCGGCCGTGCTAGCCGACGGCATCACAGTGATCGAAGGCGCCGCGACCGAACCCGAGGTCGTCGACCTGGCGGATTTCCTGAATAAGATGGGCGCGAAGATCGAAGGCGCCGGCACGCGGCGCTTAATCATCGAAGGCGTGAAGGAATTGCACGGCGCCGAGCACGACGTCATTCCGGATCGGATCGAAGCGGGCACGTTCCTCGTGGCGGGCGCGATCGCCGGCCGGGGCGTCACGATCAAGCGGGTCGTGCGCGAGCACCTCACCTCGGTGACCGATGCGCTGATTGCGTGCGGTTACCAAATCCAATGGGCCGAGAATTCCATCACCGTGTCGCCCAACGGCCAGACGAAACCGCTCGAGATCGCGACCGAACCGTATCCCGGTTTTCCAACGGACATGCAGGCGCAGATGTGCGCGCTTCTTTCCACCACGGACGGAATCAGCGTGATCACCGAAAATATTTTTCCGCAGCGCTACATGCACATCGCGGAGTTGAAACGGATGGGCGCGCACATGCAGCTCGAGGGATCGACCGCGGTCATTCAAGGCGTGGAGCGATTGTTTGGCGCGCCGGTCATGGCGAGCGATCTCCGCGCGTCCGCGGCGCTGGTCCTCGCGGGATTAAAAGCCGAGGGCAGAACGGAAGTGAGCCGCGTTTATCACATCGATCGCGGCTACGAACATCTCGACGAAAAGCTAAGTGAACTCGGCGCGCATATCGAACGCGTAAAGGAATAGCCTCCCGCTCGTGATCTTGATCCTGGGAATTCAGATCAAGAGTAAGATCATGATCAGGAGCAGGAGTTGAAGAAGGAGGCAGGTCTTATATGAATGGAACTACTCAAGCGAGCGAGGTCAGGACCTGGTGCGTGATTTGTCACCTGAGTGCGCTGGCTGGTTTCTTCATTCCAGCGCTCGGACATATCTTCGGGCCGCTCATTGTGTGGCTGATCAAACGCGGTGATTCACCCGAAATCGACGCGCACGGGAAAGAGGCCCTGAATTTCCAGATCTCGATGCTGATCTACAACCTGGTAGCCGGTGTATTGTGTTTGCTGCTGGTCGGATTCGTCCTCCTCGCCATCCTGCACATCCTTAATGTCGTGTTCGTGATCATCGCGGCGATCAAGGCCGGCGAAGGACGGATCTACCGTTATCCGCTGACGATTCGCCTGATCAACTAGCCTGCGCCAATTCCCAAACCGATCGTCCGCCGACGATGGTCCGGACCGCGCGCCCTTTCAATTTCCATCCGGCGAAGGGCGTATTGCGGGAGAGCGATTGAGAAGCGCTCACGTCAAAAGTCCATTCCAGTTCCGGATCGATCATGGTCACGTCCGCGGGCAGGCCAGGGGAAAGCGTTCCGGCTTCGATTTGTAAAAGCCGCGCCGGGTTCACCGTGTACATCTCGATCAAGCGCGGCAGGTCGATCGTTTTGTTTTTGTGAACGAGCAGATCGAGAAACAAGGCGAGCTCTGTTTCCAATCCGACTATCCCAAAGGGCGCCGCATCGAATTCGACTTCCTTCTCGAACTGCGCATGCGGCGCATGATCGCTGCAAAGAATTCCGATCGTGCCATCGGCGATCCCTTCCAGCAGCGCCGCCACGTCCTCCTTCGCGCGCAAGGGCGGATTCATTTTGAAATTCGTATCGAAGTTCTGGATCGCGTCATCGGTCAGCGCGATGTGATGCGGACAAACTTCGCCGCTGATTTTCACCCCGCGCGCTTTCGCTTCACGCAAGATCCGGACACTTCCCGCGGCGCTGATGTGCTGGCAGTGGATGTGATGATCGCAAAGCTCGGCCAGAAGAACGTTGCGCAGAACGATCGCCTCCTCGCCCGCGCTCGGCCAGCCCGGCAGACCGAGCAAGGTGCTCCAGTAGCCTTCGTGCACCACGCCGTTCCCCACGAGGTTGTAGTCCTGGCAGTGATCGAAAACGGGCAGACCTACCATGCGCGCGTATTCCACCGCGCGGCGCATCAGTTCGTTGTTCTGCACGCATCGCCCGTCATCCGTGATCGCGACCACGCCGCTTTGCGCGAGCGACCCGATCGGCGCGAGCTCTTCGCCGAGCAGCCCTTTCGAAATGGCGCCCGTCGGCAGCACATTGACGCAGGCGACTTCCGCCGCCCGATCCTTCATCCACGCGATCGTGCTCGGGCTGTCGGCCGCCGGCGAAGTGTTCGGCATGCAAACAATTGTCGTGAAGCCGCCCGCCGCCGCGGCGCGTGCACCCGATTCGATGGTTTCCTTCCAGCCGAAGCCAGGCTCGCGCAGATGCACGTGAAGATCGATCAAACCGGGCGCAACAATCAGCCCCGCCGCGTCGATTTCTTCAATTTCGGATTTCGGATTTCGGATTGCGGAAAGGTCAGCAATTCGTCCATCGACGATGAAAAGATCGGCGACTTCATCGCGTCTGTTCGCTGGATCAATGATCCGGCCGTGGCGAATGATGGTCGCGTTACCCGGATGCATCCGATCAGCCGAGCAGGTCATGTCGCGATTCCTCCACAGAGATAAAGGACGGCCATCCGGATCGCGAGACCGTTGGTGACTTGATCGAGGATGACGCTTTGCGCGCCATCGGCCAGTTCGCTATCGATCTCCACGCCGCGGTTGATCGGCCCCGGATGCATGATCAGACAATCCGGCTTTAAAAGTTTCGCGCGCTCTTTGGTGAGGCCGAAGAGCCGGATGTATTCGCCGATGCCCGGGAAGTATTCTTTGCGCTGACGCTCGTGTTGAATCCGGAGAAGGTTCACGACATCGGCGGTCGGCAGGATTTCATCGAGGTCGTACGAAACAGCGACTCCAAGCTTTTCAAACTCGCGCGGCACGAGCGTGCTCGGCCCGACCAGGGTCACGCGCGCGCCGAGTTTGAGCAGGCCGAAAATATTCGAGCGCGCGACCCGGCTGAAGAGGATGTCGCCGATGATCACAACGTGAAGCCCCGCGACCGCACGCTTTCTCGAACGGATCGTGTAGAGATCAAGGAGCGCCTGGGTGGGATGCTCGTGCGCGCCATCGCCCGCGTTGATAATGCTGGAGGTGAGACGCTCGGCCAGAAATTGCGCCGCGCCGGATGAGCTGTGCCGCAGCACGATGATGTCGGCGTGGTTCGCTTCCAGAATCTTCGCGGTGTCCTTGAGTGTTTCCCCTTTTGTCAGGCTGGACGACATCGCGGAGATATTGATCACATCCGCACTTAAGCGGATCGCGGCGATCTCGAAGGAGGTGCGGGTACGCGTACTCGGCTCGACGAAAAAATTCACCAGCGTTTTGCCGCGCAAGGCCGGCACTTTCTTGATCTCGCGCGTTCCCACTTCCTTGAAGGCATCCGCCGTATCCAGAACAAAGGTGATCTCCTCCGCGGAAAGTTCACGGATCCCGAGCAGATCTTTGCGTTGCCAGCGCATGTCGGATTTCCCTGGCCCGGTCACGCTTTCTCCTCCTTGATGAGCCAGACGGCATCCGGTTCACCATCCACATCCTCCAGCCGCAACCGAACCCGTTCCCCCGGCGCGGTCGGGAGATTTTTGCCGACGTAATCGACGCGGATGGGCAATTCGCGATGCCCGCGATCGATCAGGGCGGCGAGCTGAATGCGGGCGGGGCGGCCGAAGGAACTGATGGCGTCCATGGCCGCGCGCGCGGTGCGTCCGGTAAAAAAAACGTCGTCAACAATGATGACCGTCTTGTGGTCGAGCGGCAGCGGCAACCTCGACGCCTGGACCCGGGGCAACTCCGCGCGTTTCCCGACGTCGTCTCGATGCATCGACACGTCGATGACACCGGTCTCGATTGGCATTTTGCCTAACGACTCGATGATGCCCGCCAGCCGCCGTGCAATCTCGACGCCGCGAGACGGAATGCCGGCCAGAACGACAGAAGCCAGCTCCGGATTACGCTCGACGATTTCGTGCGCGATGCGACGCAGCGCGCGCTGGATGGCTTCAGCATCCATCACGGGCGGAGTGACAGATGGAGGTAAATTACTGGCGTTTTTTTTCACGTGTTCCTTGGCGACCTCGCGGGATCGCATTAAAGGAAAAAAGCGGAGATCAGGCTGCGGTGGTTTCGGCCCTGACCTCCTTCATGCGTTTGTTCCGCCAGCTGGAACGGTATTTCACGATCCAATCAAGCAGCGCCTTTTCAAAACCAATGTCGGATCCGGCCTTCTCGCTCTCGATCCATTTATGTTTCAAAATCTCCTCCCGCTCGGCCAGGAACTCTTTGTAGAGCACCGAATTCTTGACGAACTGGGATTGTTCCCCGTGGGCGACGGTCATCTCGGGAGTGTTTTTCATAGAAACACGCTTTGGTCAACAAAAACCAAACTGTTCTCAGTTAGATGTAGCAGCGGCCGTACCTATTCACTTCTTCTGTAGCCGCCGGCGTGGGCGGCGTAGGCGCGCGTGGCTTGATAACCGAACGCGGCGCCTCGCACAGCGAAGCGGCTACAGCGTTTCCCGAAGATACCGCGCGATTTTCATAAACTCGAGGGCGACCGGCGAATCGCCCGCTTCGCCCGTGATCGGCATTCCGCGATCGCCCGATTCGCGAGTCGCTATATCGATCGGAATCTGGCCGAGCAGGGGCACGCGGAGCCGTTTCGCTTCCCGTTCGCCGCCACCCGAGCCGAAGATATCGTAGCGCACGCCATCGCTGGGCGAGAGGAAGTAGCTCATGTTCTCGATCAATCCCAGGACAGGGACATTCACTTTTTCGAACATGGTCGAAGCTTTCCGCGCATCGATCAGTGCAACTTCCTGCGGCGTCGTCACGATGATGGCGCCGGCGAGCGCGACCGTCTGCACAATCGTAAGCTGGATGTCCCCGGTGCCCGGCGGAAGATCGAGCACGAGATAATCGAGCTCGCCCCATTCCACCTGCCGCAGGAACTGTTGGGTGTACCGCGTCACCATCGGCCCGCGCAAAATCGCCGGGGCAGAGTCGTCCAGGAGGAAGCCCATCGACATCAGCTTCAAGTTGTATTGCTGGATGGGGATGATCCGATTGTCTTCCGTGGCCGTGGGCCGATCCCGCGTGCCGAACATGAGGGCGATGCTGGGGCCGTAGATATCGCAGTCGCAAAGGCCGACGGTGGCTCCGGTCTTTTCCAGGGCCATCGCGAGGTTTGCCGCCACCGTCGATTTTCCCACGCCCCCTTTGCCGCTCGCGATCGCAATGACGTGTTTGATTCCTTCGATCCGTGTCGTCCCGACACCAGCGGTGCCCGCTCCGGCCGGCGGCGCCTGAATGTCTATCAATACCTTTGCGTTTTCCACGCCCTTCAAAGCGCGCAGAATTTGCTCCGCCTCGGTCTTGATCGCCTGGGGGATCGCGGGCTCATTCGTGGCGAGCGTCAGTTGAACGGTGACCGCGCCGCCTTCAATCCGAATGCCCTTCACCAAACCGAAGGAAACGATATCGCGACTGAAGCCGGGATACCTTACTCCCTTTAACGCTTCCTTAACTTGCTCTTCTGAAACCGGCATGGGCGTCTAAGCTACCGGTCCTGGCGTACGAGTAAACAACCCACTATCCGGAATGTTCCAGGAGCCGAGGTCCCAAACGCACGAAAATAAATCGGAACGGTTTGAAAGCGATCCTGCTTTGACGTTAAGCGCGATTTGCGGTGTCCTCTTTGCAGGCCCACAGGACACTGCTAAAAACGGAACCAATCGCGATGGCGAAACTGACTACTGTGAACATGGACGTTTCTTTAGCAACGGGTATGCCGTCCCACTTTACTTGGGAGAACCCGGCTTCACTCGATATTTTAGCGTCATATTTTGAGACACAAGTGTTTCACATCGCGACGCGTCGCGAGAACGCCGTCACTATGTGTCAATGGCGCACATAACTCCCCGACACCAACAGTGACTAAGACTAATTCAAGGCTCCGTTTGCGGAGCGAGATCGATCTTTTCACCGGTCTTACCCACCGTGACGACCAGCTTCGAGAAGGTCCACTCGCCGGCAGACTTCGAAGCAACAAAGTAAATCGACCCTTTCCCATTGGGGCCGGAGATCGGGATAGTGAGGTCGGCTTTCCCCGAGGAACCGTTCACATTCGTGTTCCCAAAAACCAGTAACCCTTCTTCAATGGGTGAACCAAGCGCACTCACTACCCGCGGATCGGCCTTCGCGCGGGCCACGGCCATCTTATAGGCATCGGATGACTTAAGAGCGCCCAAGACGAGCGCGATGATGAGGAAAACAAATATTCCCGCGAGGAACAACATCGCGAGGCAGCCAGTCGGCACGAACCATTTCCAGTTCCGCTGCCACCAACCTGGTCGAGGTGGCGGTGGCGGTGGTGGTGGAATTATCGGAGGCTGGGAAGGATCCATGGAACTCGCTATGTTAACGGCCGCACTTCATTCGGGCGCGATCTCATTTCGAGACCAGGTTGGCGTGCGAAGAAACGCATTGCCATTTACCTTTGCGGTCGACCCAGACATCCGTCCAACGATAGGTGCCGCTAAAGGCTTTGCCGTCCTTGTCCTTGCCCCCTTCGGTGGAGGTGCCGGTGACCACGGCGAATTGGGGTCCAAACAGCCGCACATCCATCCGGCCGTTCTTTGCGGAGGTGTAAGTATCCTTGTCCTTCTTTATTTCGCTGATCAGAGCGCTGCGATTTAGAGTTTTTCCCTTCGAATTAACGCCCACATAATCATCGGCCAGCAAGGAAGCCGTGACCGATGAGTCATGGGATGCCGTGGCAGCTTCCCATCTATTCTCCAGGTCTCTCAATGCAGCGTCCGGGCTCATTTTTTTTGTCGATGCGGTTGGAGCAGGAGAGGTTGCGCTCTTGGGCTAGATTGAGCTGGTTTTTGCGGCAGGCGAGGGAGTTTTTGCCCGTGCTGCGGGGGAGCTGCTCTTGCTGGGCGTGGGAGTGGAGGATCGTTCCGTCGTAATGGAGACACTCGGATCGGCAGTCGTCGGCCCTGATTTCTCAGAGGGCGCGGCGGTCGGCATCGGGCTTGTGTCTTCCTGAGCCCAGGCGAGCGGGGAGGCGGCAATGAAAACGAAAGCGAGGGTGACGATGTTTTTTTTCATTGGCAGGATTTCGGCACCCTGAGGAAAGGCGGACCGAACCCTATTTTGCGCTGCCAATCCTCGTCAAGGGCATTTCACAGGCGTGAATTGGCTGGAAACCGTCCAGTTAAGGATCGTAAGGCACCTCGTCTTGATCCCAGGAAACTGCAAAGGCCTCACTTTTGCTCTTCCCTCTTGACGCAAGGTGTAACATCCTGCTCGTCATTGCCGGAATATGCACGCATCCCTAGTTCGAACTCTTATTTGCGGCATAGCTGCTTTCGCTTTCCTTCGAGCGACAAATCTCGCCCCTGATCCGGAGGTGCGGCTCGCCATCCCCGGCCAGGTGTTATCCGCAAAACCGGAAACATCGGCCCGGCTGCCCGTCACGGAGGCGGCCTTGCCCTTGCTGACAGCGCGGCGCGCTCATATCGTCGATCGTTGTTTCACGTCGGAAATTGACATCTACGCGCCGCCCTCTCCCGGCCAGATTGCGCTCGCCATCGCCGCCCTGAAACAACAGTGGGATGTCGTTCGCCGTATGCTCGACGCCGGCGCTTCATCGGAAACGGCCGACGACAATGGGATCACGCCGCTGATGGCCGCGGCCATGCAAGGCAATGTCGCCATGATGCGCACACTGCTCGAACACCATGCCCGAGTGGATCTAGTGGATTCGCTCGGACGCTCGGCCCTGCATCACGCCATCGCCGCCGGGAAACTGGAAGCCATCCAATTTCTTCTGCCGCTGGTGTCGAATTTCGAAACGCTCTCGACCGCGGGCCATGACCTGCTCACAGCCGCGCTCGAGACCGGCGACATGAAAATCTTCCAGTCAGTGCTCGAGCGTCTTCCGGCTACGTTGCAGTGGACTCCTGCCACGCGGGGCGCGCTCGAGGCTGCGCTGAACGCGGACATGAAGGAGCAGGTACGGCTTCTTTTGAGCAAACATCCTTCGCCTCCGACTCGCGACGGCGGCGTCGTTCCGCTGATTGCTTACGCCATCGCGAGCGATAACGGCCCGCTCTTCCGCACCCTCCTGGCTTGCGGCAGCGATCCGAACATCGTCATCCCGAAAGCCGCGGAGAAGGAGTTCATGGCCCTGCTCAAGTCAAAATACCTGCGCCTTTATATCCAGGAGGAGACCGGCATTAATTTGTTGATGCTCGCCGCCGGCCTCGGCAAGGATGATTACGTCCGTGCGCTGCTCGACGCCGGCGCCGATCGGAACCGCGCCACTCCACGTGAGAGAATGCTGCCGTTGTATTTTGCGGCGTGGACCGAAAACTGGCAGTGCGTGCAAATGCTTCTGGGAGGCGGACCGATGCCCGACCGACTCCGCGTCGAAATTTCGCTCGCCAAACAAAACGCCATCGTCATCAAAGACGGCATTACTAT
>JBEEHO010000112.1:0-5565 GCA_041167425.1 Verrucomicrobiota bacterium
ACGATTGATGATCCGGGCGGCCCAATTCCATGCCGTGGACCAGAATTGGACTGGCCCCGTAGAGCAGCAGAAGCGCGCCGCGATATCGCAATTTGCTTCGGCGCGACCACCACCATAAAAACCAGCCGCCGAGCAACCCGAGAAGCGGCGAAATGAATGCGCCGGCCAGATCAAGCGCGCGAACAGTGAACGGCTTCAGGATTTCCGCCACCGCGACGATGAGATAATCGAACGGCGCCGTCGTGTGCGGCGCTGTCCCAGCGGGAAAATTCTCGAAGGCGTGATGCCGGAGAATGAGCCCCGGATGTTCGAGACAAAGGCGGGCTCGCGTCATGCGGGAATAGCAATCGGCGTCCGTGAAGTAAACGTTCCCGGCCACGAAGACATCCTGATAGTTCGCGCATCGGGTCGCGAGAATGAGCGCGCTGAAAACGAGAAGCTCCGCCAGACGAGCCGCTGAGCGCATTCCAACGCGAAGAAAACTATTCAATCTGATCTCTGACTTGGTGACGTGACTTCCGACATCTGAAATGGGCCCACCAGGATTCGAACCTGGGACCAAGGGATTATGAGTCCCCTGCTCTAACCGCTGAGCTATAGGCCCGCATTGACTGCAAAATAAATCACGACGGCTCACAGATGACCAACTCCGAATGCGTCCCGCTCGCGAAAAAGCCGGTCGGATTTCCATGCGTGAGAAGCCCGAGATTCGTCGTCGAGGACGCGGGCGCGTACTTCCCGCGCTCCCAAATACGCACTCCTGTCGACGCGGCCGCGTGCGGCCCCTGCTCCTTAAGGGTTTCATGGCCTTCTTTAAGATCACAATTATTTCCGCGGTGGTGGCGCTCATCTTCACACTTCCCCACGCGCAGACTGCGACCAATGCCGGTGACAGGAGCAACTCCACCAGCTGGGGCTCGACCGAGCCAGCTTGTGCAGACGCCACGGCAATCATTGCTCGTCAATTGCGCCATCGGATGCGCGCCGGGAGCTGGAAACTTGTCAGCCGCCTAACGAGCTAGAGTCCGAACCTTCTCAGCTCAATCTTCCTCCGATCAACCCTCCGCTCGACCGGGAGGCCAGGAATACACCTTCGCGCACCGTGGAGTGAATCAAGCTTCGGATCTTTCTGCCCTTGAACCTCGCTGTCGCCGTACTTTTGGGGGGCGTTTGTTTTGCTCGAGGCGACCACGCCTCCCTCAGCCCCGGCAGAGCCGCTTGGAGCTCTGCTCGGTAGTTCCCGCAAGCGGATTCACGCAGTCGCGCCAGTGCCCGCACGCATCCGCCCCGCTATACAGTGCTCCTATCAAGGCCCAGCTCGCTCCGTCGCAATGAATCAATTCAAAAAACTGTCGGTGAGCAAACAGGTCCTGTTCATCTTCGGGACGCTCTGTGCGATTCTTGTGGCGATAGGCGGTCTGCTCTTTTTCAGCCTGCGATCCATCGAAGGCAGTAGCCGTGAGAACCTGTCTTATGTGGTGAATGAGGCGGAGATCGCGGAAACGGCGGCCCAAAATATCGGGCTGATGCAAGCCGTCATCGCTTCCCAATGCACAGGACCCCGGTGATAACGGATTCTTCAGAGTTGCCGGGCCGGCAATTTCATCGAGCATTCGCACTGATCCCAGGCGTCGGCGTTGCCTTGCTCGGCGCACTGGCTCTTGCCGGATGGGTGCTTCATGTCGAAGCGCTAAAGTCAATCATTCCCGGGGCGGACCCGATGAAGCCAAACATGGCGGCAGCAATCTTACTTTGCGGCGCGGCCTTGTCGCTCTTATCACGAAAGACGTTAACAAGGCCGATCCGCATTTGCACCGCAGCGATCGCGGCAACAGTAATCATCCTCAGCGCGCTGACGATTGGGGAATATATTTTTGATCGGGATCTCGGGATTGAGCACTGGCTCATAGGGGACGTCCGGGCAGACCTGGAAGTTCCGCATCCGGGGCGGATGGCACCGATTACTGCGGCCTGCTTCATCCTGGTGGGGGTTGCTCTTTTCCTGGCGTCTCGGCAAATTCAGAAACGGTTACGACTCCCGCTCGTCGGAGCGCTCGGCGGGACCCTGACGGCGGCTGGAGCTGTCCCATTGATCGGATTTCTCCTCGAACTCCTATTTGGTCCGAGCTGGAATTACATGGGCGTGACTCCTTCCGGTCTTGCCGGGGCTATCGCGTTCCTGTTGGTGGGCATCGGGTTATTGGAGCTACTTCGAAGCAATGCCCACCTGACATGGTCATTGGATGGATTCACCACTGCAGGATTTGTGAGCGGCTTCGCGTTAATGATCCTGGCGGCCGGACTCACCTACAATTTCACCGTGAAAATGCAGCAAGCGGCCACGCAACTCGGTCACGCCCCGGAAATTCGCCGGGAGCTTAACGAAGCCGAAACCAGCTTATTGGAACTGGAGCACGTCCAGCGCGGCTACATTATTACCGGGAACGAACGTCTGCTGGACGGATGGGACGCGAAAGAGTCTGAGATTCGAGAGCACCTCCGGAAGTTGCAAGAGCTTGAGGTCGACGATTCTCGCCAACGGAAAGTTGTTCGCCATTTGGCCGTCCTCGTTTCGGAGCGCATCAATCAAGCCAGGCAAACGGCCGAGATCCGAAAGGAGCGCGGCCTTCCTGCCGCCCAAGAAATGATCGCCACCGGCGCTGCTGTCGCCCTACGGGAGCAGAGTCATGAATTGATTGAAACAATTGAGAGTGCTGGAGACGCGCGTTTGCGCGAAAGCCAGACCCAATCCGACCAGGCTTCACGAGCGGTGTTTCTGATGTTGCCGCTTGGAGTATTCGTCTGTTTTGCAATTCTCACTCTCGGAGTGTTTTTTCTGAATTCGGGAATGGGCGGACGCCAAAGAGCGGAAGGAGCGCTCAAAGAAGCGGAAAAGAAATATCGCGGCATCTTTGAGAACGCGGTCGAGGGGATTTTCCAAAATTCGCCCGCCGGTCACTTTATTTCTGCCAATCCGGCGATGGCTCGAATGCTGGGCTTCGCTTCACCGGAGGAGTTAATCCGCACGCGCAATGATATCGAGCGCCAGGGTTATGCCGAGCCGGCTTTGCGCAATAAATTCAAGCAAATGCTGGAGGAAAACGGCGTCGTAACCGGTTTCGAGTACGAAGTTTATCGCAAAGACGGCACCAGGATCTGGGTGGCTGAGAATTCGCGAATCGTCCGCGATGCCGAGGGGCGTCCGCTCTATTACGAAGGCAGCGTCCAGGACATCACTGAGCGAAAGCAGAGCGAAGAGGCGCAGAAAAAGAGCGAGGAACGTTACCGCAGCCTCTTCGAGGCGAATCCGTTGCCCATGTGGATTTATGATCTTGAAACCCTTTCCTTTCTCGAAGTCAATGACGCCGCCATCTCCCATTACGGCTATCGGCGCGAGGAATTCCTCGCCATGACGATCGCCGACATTCGCCCGACCGATGACAAGCCGCTGCTGCTCGCGAACGTCGCCCAGGTCGCCGAGGGCCTGATCGACAATGCCGGTGTCTGGAGGCATCGGCAAAAGGACGGGTCGATAATCGATGTAGAGATCACATCTCACGTCCTCGATTGCGGTGGGCGCCGCGCGGAACTTGTATCCGCCTTTGATATCACGGAGCGCAAGCGAGCGGAAGCGGAGCGCGAAGCCATCTCGGAGATAGTCCAGGGCGTTATTACGACAAGCAATCTTGATGAGCTGCTCGGGCTGGCCCACCGCTCCATCGGAAAACTCCTCTACGCGGAAAACTGCTTCGTCGGTCTCCACGACGCAAATACCGACCTGATCCATTTCGAATTTTGGGTAGACGAATGTGATGCGGTCCCCCCGCCTCAGCCCATCTCCAAGGGATTCACGCGGAGCAGCTACGTGCTGCGCACGGGCCAGCCTCTCCTGTTGACCAAGGAACTCGAATTGCAGTTGTTCGAACAGGGTGATCTCGCCCAGAGCGGATCCGCTTCCGCATCCTGGATGGCCGTGCCCTTGCGGACGCCCACGCGCACCATCGGCGTCCTGGCGGTGCAGCATTACGAAAAGCGAAATGCTTACAGCCAAAGGGACCTCGAGTTTCTCTCCACCGTTGGGAATCAGATTGCCCCTGCCATCGAGCGCAAGCGCGCGGAAGTCGAACTCCGGCTGGCCAAAGAGACGGCGGAAGCGGCCAATCGCTCCAAGAGCGAATTCCTCGCGAACATGAGCCACGAAATTCGCACGCCCATGAACGGCATCATCGGCATGACCGACCTCGCGCTTGAGACCGACCTCAATCGCGACCAGCGAGAATATCTCGGGATGGTGAAAAGCTCGGCGCAGTCCCTCCTCGGTTTGATCAACGACATTCTCGATTTCTCGAAAATTGAAGCCGGCAAACTCAAACTCGAGTCGATCGATTTCAGCCTGCGCGAATGCATCGGCGGAATGCTCAAGCCGCTCGGCCTGCGCGCGGATCAGAAAGGCCTCGAGCTCGTGGCCGACATCTCCTCGGATGTGCCGGATCATTTGATCGGCGATCCGATGCGGCTCCGCCAGATCCTGATCAATCTCACCGATAACGCGATCAAGTTCACCCGGCGGGGTGAGGTCGTCCTGGCGGTAATTAATGAAGCCGACGACGACGGCATGAGCTACTTGCACTTTTCGGTCGCAGACACCGGCATCGGCATTCCCGCGGCAAAACAAAGCGCCATCTTCGAGGCGTTCGCGCAGGCGGACGGATCGACCACGCGCACCTATGGCGGAACGGGTCTGGGGCTCGCGATCGCCTCGCAGCTCATCCAAAAAATGCAGGGCAGAATCTGGCTCGAAAGCAAAGTGGGTGAAGGAACTACTTTCCATTTCACCGCGCGCCTGGACGTGCCCGCCACGCTTTCACCCCTGAAGCATGCCAACCCGCAAGACCTTGAGGGCTTGCGCGTACTCGTGGTGGACGATAATGCGGTCAATCGCCGCATGCTCAGCGAAATGCTGCAGAACTGGCGGATAAAACCCACCGTGGTCGAATCCGGCGCCCGCGCTCTCGAGGAGATGACGCGCGCGGCCAACGCGAACGCCGCTTACGAAGTCGTCCTTCTCGATGCCTTGATGCCGGAAATGGATGGCTTCGCCCTGGCGGAAAAAATGAGCGAACGGCCGGCGCTGGCGGACGCGACGGTTATGATGCTTTCATCCGGCATGCCGGCTGGAACGGCGGAACGTTGCAAGGCGCTCGGCCTGGCGGGATGGCTGACCAAGCCCATCACGCAATCAGAATTGCTCGATGCCGTTCTGAACGCGGTCAGCCGCGATACGGAAGGTGTGCGGACTGAAGAGGTCGCCACCCATATTCCGGTCCGTGGCGTGGCCGGATCCGGTCTCCGCATTCTGGTGGCGGAAGATAATCTCATCAATCGCGCGGTCGCGACGGGTATTCTGGAAAACGAAGGTCACGTGCTGGTCCACGCGGAAAATGGCCGCGAAGCAGTGGAAGCTTTCAGTGATGGATCGTTCGACCTGATTTTGATGGATGTGCAGATGCCCGAGATGGATGGATTCGAAGCGACCCGCCGTATTCGCGAACTAGAAGAAACGGC
>JBEEHO010000113.1:0-3182 GCA_041167425.1 Verrucomicrobiota bacterium
GGGGCTGATGTCGTAATAATTGTCCGCCCAATTCCGGATGCCGTGCTTGCGATCGAACCGCGCTTCTGGTGGCAGCGGAGCCCAGCCGACATAATCCTTGCTCGTCCTCCACGACACCCAGGCCGGCGCCCATTCTTCACCGGGCACCCAGACCCAGCCCACCCGTCGCAGGCGGACCCACCGGCCGTAATGATATGTCGCCCAGCCAAACGGCTCCTCGGAGACCCACGTCCAACCCGCGTCGGTGTAGACCCAATGCCCCTCGGTGTACGGTCTCCACGTGCGTGACTCTTCCGCCTCGCGCGGTTGCCAGACATATCCGTAATCGGTGGTCTCGCGCCACGCGCCGTAAGGTTCCAGCTTGCGATAAAAGGTCCCGTACGAAGCGGTGGAACGCCGCTCCGAAGTTTCGGTAGTGACGCGATTCCTTCGCACCGTTTCGGTCTCGGCTGGCGCTGTCTCCGGAACCGTCGCGGGGGCCACGGTGGCCGCCACCGCTTCCCTGTCCGCCAAAGCCTTCTCGCGGGCCTCGAGATCCGCCTGCTGTTGCGCGAGCCGTCGCTGCTCGTCCGTTTGATGTTCGGCCGCGAGACGATCCTGCACCTGCTTCTCGACTTCTGCTTTCTTCTCTTCTGCGGACTGGGGCTTCTGGCAGGAAACGAGAACCGCCAGAGCGGCGATGAGTGTGCAAAACTTTTTCATGTAAGATTTTAGACCTGAATACTTTTTCGTTATTCGAATGAACCTGCGTCGGGGGCCGCATTTACTGGCGCGGAATCGATCAACGTCCAGCAGAAGCGGACGCCGGAGGCGTGGCAGTTGAGACCGGGGTAATGATCACCTGTTCAATCTTACTCCGTCGCACTTTTTGGATGTTCGCGTAAATCGCCACCAGCGCGAGACAGGCGAGGATGACAATCATCAATCTCACACCCACGCGCGGGGCGCGCTCTAACTCCGCGCCATTTTTCTTTGCTTCGTTTGAAGGTTCCACTTCGAGTTACCGTCCGCTGCGGTCGACTTGAGCGCAAGACGCTCACTCGAGTGAAAGGGCCGCGATCGCATCCATGACCCGCTGGCTTAGCCGCAAATAAAGCTCCTTCCCGGGCGGTTGCAGATCGGCCGCGGTAAAATGGATTGGCTCGCCCACAACAACCGTGATGGGACGAAAACGGACTCGTCCACTCCCGCGCGGCCAGGCTTCCCGCGCGCCGAAAATCCGCATCGGCACCACGGGCGCCAGTGTTTTCGCGATCACGAAGCCCAGCCCGGGCAAAGCCGGCCGCAACTGCCCGTCGTCCGTGCGCTCACCTTCCGGAAAAACCAGAGTGCCCTCCCCGGCTCGCAAAATGCGAATCAGCGCCTTCAATGCGCTGCGATCGTTCCCTTCCTGATCCACGGGAATCACATTTAGTTTCGGCAGGAGCCAGCCGAAGAAAGGCCCTTCCAAAAGTGTCTTGCGGGCCAGAAAAAAAATCGCGCGATCAGCGACGCTGCCGACAAGCGGGGGGTCGAGATAACTCTCGTGATTCGACGCCAGGATCACCGGGCCGTGATTGATCATGCGCTCGCGATGCAGAACGCGCAGCCGGAAAAAAATCCGGCCACATATTTTGATCAAATTGTAGCAGAACCAGTAATACGGATTCATCGGGCAGCGGGCGATCTGATGATTAAGCGATGGATTTCATTTCCCCCCGCTCGCCCGATCGCTAAATGATCATCCCTTTCATTTTCAGTCGCCCGACGATTTCGCCCACGACGCCGTCGATCGTAAGATTGGAGCTGTCGATGACGTGGGCATCCTCGGCGATGACCAGCGGGGAAGCGCGACGGGAGGAATCCGCGCGATCGCGCGCTGCGATCTGGTCGCGCTGACCCTGTGCACTCCTCCGGCGCAAACGGACTTCCGGGGAGGCGTCGATGTAAAACTTGTAGGGTGTGTCGGGAAAAACGACCGAACCAATGTCGCGTCCTTCCATGACGACATCGTGGTCGTCCGCATAAGCGCGCATTTTTTCGACCAGGATTTCGCGCACGCGCGGCACACTGCTGACGAGAGAGACTTCGTCATTCACGCGGTCGTCGCGCAAATGCTCGGCGGGATCGACCCCATCAATCAAAATCCGCGAACCATCCTTGTCGAGATCGCAATCGATCCGCGATGTCTCGAGTAAAAGCGCAATGGCAGCGCCGGCGCCGGGTGAAATTCCGCGCTGCAAAACGTGCCAGGTGACGGCGCGATACATGGCGCCGGAATTCACGTAGTCGAAACCGATCTGGCGCGCCAGTTCCCTGGCGACACTGCTCTTGCCCGACGCGGCCGGGCCATCAATGGCCACGACCTGATGAGCAGACGGAAGGCTCACCAGCAGGACCTCCCCAGGCTCGCGACGCAAGCGAGCTGCTTGCATGCCTTCATTCTTCCTCGGTGCGGGCGGGCGAGAGCGAACTGATTACAGGAGTCGTCAAACGAGTTCGCTTTGAATTCACAAATTCGTCGAGCGCCTTCTCAAACCCCGGATACGATTCGCGCACGCATTCGACATCCTGAACGATGGTCTCGCCCTCAGCAAACATCCCGGCAATGGCGAACGCCATCGCGATGCGATGATCGCCGAAACTCGCCACGCGCGCACCGCGCAACGCCGCCCGTCCATGAATTTCAAGCCCGTCTTTCAGCTCGATGACTTGCGCCCCCATCGCCCGCAAATTATGCGCGATCGCAGCGATGCGGTCGGTTTCCTTCACTCGCAATTCCTGCGCATGCCGAATGATGGTGATGCCGCTCGCCAGCGCACCCGCGACCGCGAGAATCGGCAATTCATCGATGAGCTGCGGGATTTCCTTTCCTTGAATCACGGTGCCTTTCAGGGCGGCGCCGGTGACTTCCACGATCCCGCGCGGCTCGATTTGATCGACCTCCTCGACGGCTTCGCGCACTTGCGCTCCCATTCGAACGAGCACGCCGAGCAAAGCGGTGCGGGTATCGTTCAAGCCAACGTTGCGCACCAGCAAATGACCGCCGGGTTGCGCGCCGGCCGCGACCAGCCAGAACGCCGCTGAGGAAATATCTCCCGGGACCTGGAAGTCCCGCGATTCCGGAATCGAATCGCCAAAAATGCTGATGCCGCCATCCTCTTCGCGAACCGTGCGGACGAGAAAATAATTCAGCATCAACT
>JBEEHO010000114.1:0-8566 GCA_041167425.1 Verrucomicrobiota bacterium
CTTTTTGCGCGACTTGTTGGCAGCGGCCTTTTTCTGAAGAGAAAGGACCATGAGCCCGCGGCTCATTAGACTGGTAACAGCGTTATCTTCGCTCAAGGCATCCTGGATGCCGGTAACGATCTTGCCAGAAGCATCTCTGGCTTGGTAGGAGAAGGTGATCATAGTATGGTAATTATAAGCAATCTAGCAGCTATGGTGCCACTCAGCTTCTGCCCGGGGCCATGGGCACTTGAGCGGACCCGGATGACCGGCGATGTTTCGTCTTTCCAAATGGCGCACGCGCAAGAAGTTGACCGAATCCTAGCGAAGCTTTTTATCTGGCAGGCCTATGACCAGACGGTAAAGGCCGACCTGTTTTCAACCGGTCTGGAAACTTCCACGGGAATCTGTCTGGTGGATCCGATTTCGCTCGGACTGACCGCACTGCTCGACCTCGAAGCGCAGGGCAAAATCGCCAGGATCTTTGTTACGAATGCCAATCACACCCGCGCTGCCCGCCAGTTTGCCGCGACCTTCCGCGTTCCGGTTTTCGCGAACGCAACACTGCGAGGGGACATTGACCTCGCGGACGTTACGGGCGTGCGAGACGGGGAAGCCTTTTCGGGGGAGCTCACCGGAATCGCCATTGAGGGCGGCCCCGCGGGCGAAATGGCGCTGCATTTCGCTGATGATGGAGGTAGCATGATTCTCGGTGACGCCTTGATAAACTTCGAGCCCCACGGGTTTGGATTGCTCCCGGTAAAATATTGTTTGGACTTCAAGTTGATGCGCCAGTCGTTAAAGAAACTTCTCTCCTTCCCTTTTGAGCGGATGTTTTTTGCCCATGGGACGCCGATTCTTTCCGACGCGCATGCGGGTCTCGAGCATCTTCTCGCGAAGAGCAGCTAGTGTCCTCGCAACATGGAGCCTGAGATTGAGCCGTCCTCGCGATCGAGTGTCGTCACTCGCTTTCTCAGGCTGATTAGATTCTCTCACACTATCTTCGCGCTTCCGTTTGCTCTCGGCGCACTATTGGTAGCGGCGAATGGTCATCCGAGTTTGAGGACCTTATCGCTTGTTCTCGTCTGCATGGTCCTGGCACGGACTGCGGCGATGCTATTCAACCGGCTGAGCGACTGGTCGCTCGATCAACGAAACCCGCGAACTGTCACCCGGCATCGGCTCCTTGGGAAACCGGCAGCCGGCGCGATGCTGGCAATCAGCGCAATTGGATTTCTGATCGCGAGCGGGGCGATCAACCGAACGACGGCGCTTCTCGGCCCGGTCGCGCTCCTCATTATTTTTTTCTACTCGCTAACAAAACGGTTCACGAGCGCTACCCATTTCTTTCTGGGCTTCGCGCTGGCGGCGGCACCGGCGGGCGCCTGGATTGCGCAAACAGGCCGGCTCGATTTCCCTCCTCTGGTTTTAGGCGGAGGGATCGTCTGCTGGGTGGCGGGATTCGATTTGATCTATGCAACGCAGGACGTCGATTTCGATCGCCGCGAGGGGTTGCGCTCGCTCGTGGTCAAACTCGGCGTCGCGCACTGTTTGCGGCTGGCGCAGGCGCTGCATTTTGTCACGTTCGTGGCACTATTGGGATTCGGTTTCGTGGCAAAACTGGGGACGGCCTACTATGCCGCGATGCCGCTGGTAGCGGCTGCGCTCTTTTACGAGCATCGCAGCGCAAGCAAACTTGACCTGGCCGGGATCAACCGTGCGTTTTTCCAGAGCAACGCTTTCGTCAGCGCGATCTTCATCGCAGCCGTAGCCGTCGATCGCTGGCGTTGATTATGGTTCCAGCTCGGCGATGCGGATCGCGTGCCGGCCGCCTTCGAACGCCGTGGTTAACCAAACCCGCACAATCGCGAGCGCCGTTTCCTCCGGAATCACACGTTGCCCCATCGAGAGCACGTTGGCGTCGTTATGTTTTCGTGAGAGTCGCGCGGTCTCTTCATTCCAGCAAAGTGCGCACCGCACGCCCCTCACCTTATTGGCCGCGATCGCTTCACCGTTTCCGGAGCCGCCGAATACGATTCCCCGTTCGCATTCACCCTTCGCGACCGCCTCTGCCGCTGGCCGAATGAACAGCGGATAATCGACCGGTTCCTCGCTCGAGGTGCCGAAGTCCGTCACCTCGTGACCGAGCTGTCCGAGCAATTCTTTCACCTTTTCTTTGTAACGGAAACCGGCGTGATCAGTCCCAAGCGAGATTTTCATCTGCAGCGTTTCTAATCTCCGCCCTGCCGCGATGTCGAGCGAAAGCGAATCGGCAATTCTCTCGTGTCCATCGCCTTCTCCATCACTGAAGCGCGGCCGTCCGTTCGCTGCTAATTTTTCGCGCTACGAATCTCCGACAGCTGCTGCCAGATTTCGCGCTCACGTTCGGTCAGCTTCTTCGGGATCTGAATCTGTGGCACTACGAATAGATCACCCCGCGTCCCCGCGGCGGTCGGAAGTCCGTGTCCACGCAATCGAAACCGCTGTCCGGGCTGCGTTCCCGCAGGCAATTTCAGGCGGGCGCTTCCCTCCAGCGTCGGCACTTCCAGGTTTCCACCTAACGCGGCTTGCCACGGCTCTATCTTCACCTCGTGAATGAGATCGCTCCCCTCAACGGTAAAATCCGGATGCCGGGCCAGCCGGACCCGCAAAAACAGATCGCCGCTTTTTCCGCCGCCAGCCCCGGCTTCGCCCTGACCGGCGAGCCGAATGCGTTGCCCTTCGTGGACGCCGCGCGGAATCTTAACCTGATAGTTTTCGACTTTGTTCGAATTGCTGCGCCGCAGCGAAACCGTCCGCTTCGATCCTTGGAATGCTTCCTCCAGCGTGACCATAATATCGGCTTCGACGTCGCTACCTCGTTCGGCCCCTCTGGGCCGCTGTCCGAAACTGCCGCCGCCAAAACCACCCTGTCCGCGTCCGCCGCCGAAAAATTGCTCGAAGAAATCGCTGAAGCCGGTTCCGCCAAATTCGAATTCGACCCCACCCCCGTCGCCGCCGCTGTGGCGCCGGAATCCGCCTCCCGGCTGACCCGCACCCCATCCCGGCGGTGGCTGGAATCCGCCCGGTTGATCCCAGTTGGCGCCGAGCTCATCGTACTTCCTTCGTTTCTCCGGATCGCCCAGAACCTCATAAGCCTCATTAAGCTGTTTGAATTTTTCCTCCGCTGTCGCCTTGTCCTTGTTAACGTCGGGATGGTATTTGCGCGCGAGCTTGCGAAAGGCCTTGCGAATGTCGTCGTTACTCGCGGTCTTGGGAACGCCAAGCGTTTCGTAATAATCTCGAAATTGGACAGCCATCGGTTCCCGCGAAGTTTCTGCGCGGGGAAGCAACTACGCAACCGGCCTCATGCGTCTTAAATAAAAAATGTAACCGGCAACGATTTCCTTCGTCTGCTCCTTTTGAACAACACCCTAAGAACAAATCGAAAATCCTATTCTGTGCCGGCGCGATCGCGTTCACGGCTTTGTCGGAATCGCGTGGGGTGGTGGTGCGAACGATCCCGACTGGCCGCATAGCAAATCGAAGCCGACCTCGATGTAAAACGCGCGTTTCTTGCGGAACGGATCCGCGCCGTCCTTACGCCACAGCAGATTGAAAAGATGAAGGCGATGGCCGCGGACGTCGACGCACGGGTCGATGCCGTGCTGGAGCAAATTAGCGAGCGGATCGCGGGGCCGTAAGCGGCCCGCCCGTTTACCGGAAACGGACGACTGCGGACCGCCGCTCCTTGAATAGCGCCCGTTCGCGCATGGTTATTAGCACGCAGTCAGTTTGATCTTGTCGGTGTTCCGGCAATGATTCACCGCGAATGAGGTCTTCATCGCGCCGGCAACAACTGCTCGATCAACATGTGGCGCGCTTGCTCCAATGCCGGCGCTGTCCGCGCATGTTGCCTCCTCCGGTTTCCGGCGGTCCAGTTTTGAGCAAGGTCATGCTCGTGGGTCAGGCCCCTGGAATAAAAGAGCCGGTGCTGGGCAAGCCGTTTGCCTGGACGGCGGGTCGCACGCTCTTCGGTTGGTTTGAAGAATTTTGCCATTTGAATGAAACACAGGTGCGATCTCAAATTTATTTCGCCGCGGTCTGCCGCTGCTTCCCGGGGAAAACCTCCGCCGGTGGCGACCGCGTTCCCGCTCCGGATGAGGTCCGAAATTGTTCGACGTGGATGAACGATGAGATCGATCTCTTGCGGCCGACGTTGATCATCCCGGTCGGTAAGCTCGCGATCGCCCAGTTTCTCCCCTTTGATAAACTAAATGAAGTTGTGGGGCGTTCCTTCCCCATCCGGGACAAGCGGCGCGCCTTTGATCTGATTCCACTGCCGCATCCCTCCGGCGCCTCGCCCTGGCATCGCATTCCGCCCGGGATCGGTTTGCTCAGCAAGGCCATGCGACTAATCGTTCGCCATCCGGCCGTGCAGAATCTTCCGCGATAAGAATCGGCGTGTACCAGATCCCTCCGCCGGCCATCTACCGCCGCTCCCATCCTCTTCAATTCCACGTTGGACGTTGATCGTTGGACGTTGGACATTTCCCCTCTTTGTCCATGACCAGCACCAATATTCAAATTCGCGCCGATCTCCCCGACTCCGATAAATGGGATCTGACCCATCTTTTCGGCGACACCGATAAGTGGAGTGAGGACTTCACCTGGATCCAACAGACCTATCCCAAACTCACGGAACAAAAGGGCCATCTCGGCGAATCAGCCGATACGCTCGCCGCGTTTCTCGAATTCGAAAAGTCGCTCGACGTAAAAATCGAGCGGGTTTACCACTACGCGTCGCTTCAACTCGCGGAGGACAGCGCGAATTCCGAATACCTCGCTCGCATCGGGCAGTTGCAAAACCTGCTTACGAAAATCAGTGAAGCGGCGTCCTTTCTCGGCCCTGAGATCCAGGCGATTCCCGACGAAAAGTTCGCACAATTTCTCGAGGACCCGGCGCTGGCCGCGTGGAAAACCGCGCTGAAAAAAATCCGCCGGATGAAACCGCATGTCTTATCGGAGCCGGAAGAGCGGTTGCTCGCGCTTGGGAGTTCCGCGCTCGATGGCTACGACGACACCTTTTCCCAATTGACTGACGTCGACATGAAATTCGGCGCGTTGACCGACGAGAAAGGGGAAGAGAAACCGCTCACGCAAAGTTCCTTCAGCTCATTTCTGGTGAAGCAGGATCACGCGCTGCGCAAACGGGCGTTCCATCAATTCTACGAGGAATTTCAAGATCACCAGTTCACGCTCGCTTCCTCCCTGTCCTACTCGGTGAAGGCCGATGTTTTCCGCGCCAGCGCGCGAAATTATCCGTCGGCGCTCGAAGCTTCTCTCTTTCGCGATGATGTTCCCGTGGCGGTTTACGATGGATTGATCTCAGCCGTCCGGAAAAATCTCGCGCCGCTTTTTCGCTATTACGAATTGCGCCGGCGGGTCCTGGGATTGGCGGAGCTCCATCATTACGACACTTACGTTCCGTTGGTGCCCGAGATCGATTCACACGTTCCCTTCAACGAGGCGGTCGAACAGATTCTCGCCGCCTTCGAGCCACTCGGGCCGGAATACACCACGGCGCTGGGCGAGGGTCTGCGCGGGCGCTGGTGCGATCGTTACGAAACAAAAGGGAAACGCAGCGGCGCTTTCTCTTCCGGCAGTTTCGGCGCGCCTCCCTACATCCTGATGAACTACAAGAGCGACGTTTTCTCCGACGTCTACACTCTGGCGCACGAGGCCGGGCATTCGATGCACACCTGGTTCGCGCAAAGATCGCAAGCCTTTCAGGATTACGATTACCCGATTTTCCTGGCCGAAGTCGCGTCCACTTTCAACGAGGAACTGCTCACCTATTATCTTCTCGAGAAGACCGACGATAAAAAGAGACGCGCCTACATCATCAACCGGCAAATCGACGACATTCGCGGCACGCTTTTCCGTCAGACGATGTTCGCCGAGTTTGAAAAACTTATTCATGCGATTGAGGAACGCGGCGATGCCCTCACCCTCGATGTCTTCAAGTCCGAATACCGGGCGCTACTCCTGGCCTATTTCGGGAAAGGTGTGTTGCTCGATCCGGAGCTCGATCTGGAGTGTTTGCGCATCCCGCATTTTTACAATGCGTTCTATGTCTATAAGTACGCCACCGGCATTTCCGCCGCGGTCGCCCTTTCCGAACGCGTCCTGGCCCGGGAATCGGGCAGTGTCGAAAGCTACCTGGCTTTTCTGAAATCGGGCGGCTCCAAATTTCCGCTCGAAACCTTGCAGGCGGCCGGGGTCGACATGACCACTCCAGCTCCGATTGAAAGCACTCTTCGGCTCTTTGACCGCCGGATCGCCGAGCTCGAAACGCTGTTGGTGAAATGAGCACCGTTTCAGACCGTGGAGTTCAGCGGCGGGCGCGGTATTTGCTAAATAAGCAACCGTGCAGTTTGAATGGCAATTGCAGGCCGCCTGCGGCTACGCAGAGCTGGGGATGACGCGAGAATCGCTCGCGGAGCTCGACGCCATTTCCGCCCGCTTTCAAAACCGCCCTGAGGTGCTTCAGCTGCGCCTTCATCATCTCATGCGAAAAAAGAAATGGATGCTCGCCCTTCGCGTGAGCCAGAAACTCTGCCGCGTCGCCCCCGATGCCGGCGCCGGATTTCTCCACGCCGGATTTTGTCTGCATCAGCTCGGCAAGACGGCGGAAGCAAAACATCTTCTCATTACGGGCCCCGTCGCGCTCCTGAAGGAACCCATTTATTATTACAACATGGGATGCTACGAAGCGCTTCTGGGCAACGTCCACGACGCGCAGGCCAACCTGCAAATCAGCTTCAAAATGGACAGCTCCTTTCGCGATCTGGCAAAAAAGGATCCGGATCTGAAGGCGCTTCACGCGGTGATCTGAGCCGCAGGGGCGCGGCCGGCTGCATCCTGATTTCGTTGGACGACACGGAGGTCGTCCCTCCACATTCGTTCTCGAATGCGTCTCGAGACCAACCAATTGAAAGAGACTCTTGCTCCCCTTTTCGAGGAAAATTTCACGCGCCTGGGCGAGCTCGGTGCGGCCCTCTCCGTTTGGCAAAATGGAAAATCGATCCTCGAACTGCACGGCGGATTTCGCGAAGCGAAACGCGAGGCGCGCTGGACCGCCGACACAATCGTGTTGGTTTGGTCCGCCACAAAGGGTTTGGGCAGCGCATGTCTGCTGCACCTCCTGCAGGAACGCGGGATCGAATTAACCCGGCGCGTGGCGGAGCTCTGGCCCGAATTTGCGCAGGCCGGCAAGAACGAGATCATCCTCGCCCAATTGCTCTCCCATCAAGCCGGCCTCTGCGCGTTCGACCCATCAGTTGATGTGCTCGACTATCCCGTTGTAATCGCGGCGCTCGAACAGCAGACGCCGCTTTGGCCCCCCGGAACGGCGCACGGATATCATGCGCGCACCTTTGGATTTCTTCTCGACGAGCTGGTGCGCCGGACCGCGGGCATCACCTTGAGCGAATACTGGCGCAAGACATTTGCCGAACCGCTCGAGCTCGATATCTGGATCGGTTTGCCCGACTCGCTGCAGGATCGCGTCGCTACGATCTACGCGGCAAGGGCCGGCCGCTCACCTGTGCCGGCGGAATTTTATCGAGACCTGGCTACCCCCGGAACGCTCGCGCGAAAAACTTTCACCTCTCCGCGCGGGCTGCATTCCGTAAGCGCGATGAACAGCAGCGAAAACCGCGCGGCGTCGATTGTTTCCTTTGGCGGAATCGGCAGCGCGACCTCGCTGGCAAAATTTTATGCGATGCTGGCGAATGGCGGAGAACTCGACGGCCGCCGATTTTTCACGCCGGAAACGATGCTGCAAATGACAACGACCCTCGCCTCAGGCATCGATCGAGTTTTCCAAATCCCCACTGCGTTTTCGGCCGGCTTCATGAAAGATCCGCCGCGGACAACGCGGCGAATGTTCGGTCCGTCCTCTCTCGCTTTCGGCCATCCGGGGGCAGGCGGCAGTCATGCGTTCGCCGATCCCGAACACGGGATTTCGTTCGCCTACGTCATGAACCAGATGGAGCAATCGCTCCTGCCTAACGACAAGTCGTTGAGATTGGTGGCCGCGCTCTACGACTTGAACATTCGCGCTCCTTCGCCGCCCACGGTCTGAACAATCATCCGCCGACGAATAATGATCGAGAGAGTAAGCAGGCGCGAAAAGCTTTGCATGCTCCGATACATCGTACGTCAATCGACGGAGACTTCACTCCTGGGTTCCCGCCTCAGTCGTCTTGTTTCATCAGTTGGAGAGCGTCTCCGCCGGCAGCGTCCGAAGGAGAGTTACGGCTTCTTCGTTGTTCGCATCGAGTCGCAACACGCCATGCAACACACCGCGGGCCTCGGCTAACCTCTGCTGCGCAATCAGTACTCTGGCCACGCCGAGCCGCGGGGGAATTGCAGTGCGGTCATAGCGCAAAGCTTCGTTGTATTGCACCAGGGCCTTCGCGTAATCGCCATTTCGCAGGAGGACGGAACCGAGTCGTTGATGCACTTCGGCATCCCACGGAACAAGCGTCAGTACTTTGCCAAAATTGTTGATTGCCATTGGGAGCTGATTGCGAAGATCGGC
>JBEEHO010000115.1:0-5227 GCA_041167425.1 Verrucomicrobiota bacterium
CTCAATCGACCGGCCGAGCACGAGCACGCCGACAATAAAAATGGCCAGACCGAGCAGCACTTCGTAGAGGGCGAAGGCGCGGCCTCGGCGTTTATCTCGAGACATAATTTATGAGTTCAGCCCGAGCCGTAAGCGCGGAATATTTTGCCGTCCATCCGCCGTCTCTTCCCCGGTAATCCACCGTGGCGGGCTCGCAGTTGCCCGAAGACCAGAAGACCCATTCCGCCGGCGGTTCCTTTTCCACCGCAGCCGGGAAAGCGAGCTTGAAGGAATCGCCTTTTTGCCAGTTCATCAGGGCGACCGGTCTTGGGTCCTCGCCTTTCAGCAGCACTTCGGGGCGAAGCGCGAGCTGACCGTTCAGCCAGACGATGAGATAGGAACGATGCTCCGTGATACTTCGTTCCTGGGCTTGCCGAACGAGGCTGTTCAAGTCATCCAGCGATCGACGCAGCCGGCGGTCCGCGAGGACGCCACTCAGGCTCGGCACCGCGATCGCGAGCACGAGCACCATGATTACCACAGCGATAATCATCTCGACCAAAGTGAAACCTTCTTCGCGCTTCATCGAAAAAATGTTACGCGGTCGGCGATAAATCACAACAAGGGCTCCCGCGGAGCCGTTATTTGAAGGCGCTTTTCCGCAAGGCTCCGCTAAAAAAACGCAAGCGAACGGCAGCGGCGCGGCAGGGCGTATGGTAACTTTGCGCTGGATGAAACGGATTTTCGCCCAGGCCATCGCAATTCTCCTGGCCATGTTTTTCTTAACGGGCCGGAGTTCGGCCGACACCGCCACGCCCGTGACGGAATCGAACGACGTGAAGAGTTACCTGCTTGGAGCGTTGACTAAAATGGAGCAGGCGGCGGACGAATTCGTGGCCAATGCCGCTGCCTATCAAAAGCTGATTGATGCGAATGGAGGTGATCCCGCAAAAGCTTTTGCGCAATCGCCCGCGGAAATCATGCGCCTGGTGGCGGCGCTGCGCGAAAATTACAAAGCGATGGACAGCTTCGGCTATGAAACCATCGAAGGCATCGTCGCCGGCGTGCCGAAGCTTTCGGATTTCGATGTTTACCTCGATGCCGGTGTGCCACAAGACCAGGCCGGCAGTGGAACGCCGGTCGCGCCGGTGATTCTGACCCTGCCCGACGGATCCAAAATCGATCGCGAAGGTTGTCTCTTCACTTATCTGATCGAGCCGATGCTGTGGGGCTCAAACAAGAAACTCGTCGTGCCGGTCGATCTCGATCGGGACGGCAAAATCGGCCCGCGCGAATCGCTTCCGCGCGGAGACGTTCTGGGGACTGTCGCAAAGGATGTGCGCGCGAAGATTCACGAGCTGAAGGAAACGGCGATCGCGTGGCAGCCTTCCACCTCCGATTATTTTTCCGCCATCATTACCATGACGCCAACGCTCTCGGGCTATTTCGATGATTGGAAGGAATCGCGCTACGCGGCAGAAACCTCCGGCAAGTTCACCGCCATCAGCCGAGTCTCGGACATGCGCGGAATCATGTTCAGCGTCGCGGTCCTGTATGGTGCGGTGCATACGCAGGTCGCGGCCAAGGATCTTGCGCTTGCGAATTCGATCCAGCGCGGGTTCGATGGCATTCTCGCCTTCATCGATCGCGTCGATCAGCGCGAGAAAAAAGCCGGCGCGACCATGACGCCTCCGGAGGTCGATGAGCTTGGCGAGCAGGCCAAGCAGAAGGCCGACAAGCTCGTTCCCCAGGTGGAACAGGCCGCGGCCCTTCTCGATCTGTCTGCTTCCGGCGCATGAAGTCCCATGCCGGTCTCATCCTGGTGGCAATCGCGGCCGCCTGTTTCCTGGCCACGCCAAGGCCGGCGCATGCTGACATCGCCGGCACTTTCGAATCGGCGCAAGCCCAGATCGAAGAGCTACTGCTGGACTCGTTAGGCAACCGGCTCGATGCGCAGGATTCGGCTGCGCTCGAACAAACCGAAGCGGATCTCGCCACGATTCTGCAGTCACCGGCCGCGAAAGCCCTTTGGACAAGGACGATCGAATCCGCGCGCGACGCGAAGGCGCAAAGCGTGGGGGGACTGGCGGAGGTTTCCGGCAGGTTCGCCGCGGTCCTGCAACACGTCGCTGCTCTGGAGATGCTCGATCGACAGCGCCATGGCGACATCGCCGGCGCGCAATCCTGGCGGGCCGTGATTGCGTTACCGAAGCACGCGAACGCAGTCGAGGGCGCGCTCGCTTTGCAGCGAATGGGAAACAACACCCTGCAGCAGGATGCGGTGAGTGCCCTGCTCGCGCGCGAATATGTAGCCTGGCAGGCCACCCGCGTGCGCGAAAGACTCGACGGTCTCAAGCGCGCAGCGAGCGCGGGCCGGGCCAGCGCGGAATTGGTCATCGCGCGGCTGGCTGAAATTTCAGCGCTGGCAAATTTTCCGGCCGAGCTTTGCGCTTTCGCGAAGGTGCCAACCAATGGCGCGCAAGGTTTGCCTGAATCGCGAGAGCTGGTGGCGCTCGCGACCGCAGCGAACTGGGCCGCGTTCCTGGAAAAGTTCAGCCAATGGCAGACGCGTCTGGAATCCGAGCTGCCCAATCTTCTGACTCCGCAGGAAATCGAACGTCATGGCCGGCTCCTGGTGAAACTCGTGCGCCTGGTGCCGAAGGAATATCACAACGGTGTGCGCGACGGGCAGGTCGTCGTCCCGCTTGAGTATCGCGAAGCCAAAGATTTCATCGTGCAGGCGCAGCAACTCGTGAGCGAACTCAGCGGCGCCTGGCGGCAATCCAAAACCGCCGCGTTTGAAAAATATTCCATGGCCCTGATCGCGAAGATGGAGGCCACGGAACGGCTCATTCTCGCGAAAGCCGATCCGGCGGAAGTGGAACGCGCAGCGAAAGAAATCGAGGACATTCTGGTGAATCGCTTCGGGCTCAGTGTCCAGCGCGCGGGTTCGGGGAAAGGCGTGGTCGAAGAAGTGGCGCTCGAAGTCCGCACCGGTTTGAAGAGCTCGCTCGCCGCAGCGCAGGCGGGCCGATGGGACGAGGCGGAATCGCTGCGCGTGGACGCGTACACGACCTTCGACACCGAGCTGGAGAAGCGCGTGCTGCCGAGAGATCCGGAACTTGGTCTGCGCGCGGAACGCAGTTTTCTCGATGGCCAGGATGACCAGCCCGGCATCAAGGCCTTGTTCGACCAGCGCAGAAAAGGCCCGGAGCTCGAAGCCGCTTTTGCCCGGACCCTGACGGCTGTGGATCAGTGCATCGCTCTGCTGAAAGTGAATCTCTCGCCGGCGACGGTGATCTACACCGTGCTCTCAATTTCGGCGCGGGAAGGATTGGAAGCGGTGGTCGTGCTGGCCGCGCTGCTCGCCGGAATGCGCGGGCTCGAACATCGCTCCACGCGGCGGCGCATCGTCACGGGCGCCTGGCTCGCGCTCGCCGCCACTGCCGTCACTTTTTGGATCTCGCGCACGGTGATTCAATCGCTCAGCCGTTATGGGGAAAAACTCGAGTCCGTGATTTCGGTTCTCGCCGTGCTCGTTCTTCTCATGGTGACGAACTGGGTTTTCCACAAAGTCTATTGGGTGGGCTGGAACGCGAAGTTGAGAAAACTGAGCAAGTCCGGCGAGCCCGGGAGCGAATCCGGCCTGGAATGGTTCTCACTCGTCATGGTCGGTTTTCTCACCATTTATCGCGAAGGTTTCGAGACGACGCTTTTTCTGCAATCGCTCATTCTGGAGAGCGGAATGAAATGGGTGCTGATCGGCATCGGCGCTGGCGCGGTCATGGTGGCGGGGGCCGGCGTGCTCATTTTCGTGATCGGCGCCCGGCTTCCGTACCGTAAATTGCTGGTCTTTACCGGCGTGCTCGTCGTCACAATTCTGGTCACGTTTCTTGGATCGACTGTTCGCCTTTTCCAAACGGTGGGCTGGCTTTCCATTCATCCGATCCCGGGATTGCATGTGCCGACCTGGGCTGGCTTCTGGCTCGGATTCTATCCGTCCGTGGAAGGCGTCGTCATCCCGCTGCTCGGCTTTGCTTATGTGATCGGCGCGTGGTTGCTCGTGAAAGTGCAGGCAGCACGGCGCGGCGCGCGCGCCATGGCGGCCGCGCGGCAGGCAGAATCATTCAGCGCGCATCCGGCCCTGGCGAAACGGCCGCCCGCGATCTAGTCCCGGAACTTCGAATCACGAAGCTCCTCCTCTTGCTGGCGATCGCCACGACTTTGCCCGCGCTTCCGTCCTTTGCGAGCGCGCGCCGCTTCACTTATGTCTACGAAGTAACGACCACAGCTTTCGGGAAGTCGATTTCCGGCACGAGCTCGAGTTTGGCCTAACGAATAAATTGCAGGCGGCTATTTATCTCGCGGATTGGAATTACCAGCGCGGCAATTCTGTCGCGAGCCCGGCTTTACCGTGCTGAGATACTTGCTCGCGGCAGGTTCACTGGAGCGCTCCAAGCGAGCCGGGGCACGATCCTAGCTTTGTTTCCCCGCACTCAATGGACCGCGCCACCGTCGACGCTCTTCTCACGGGAATGCTTCAGAGCGCCGATGGCGTCTCCGACCTGCTTTTCATCGTGGGCAAGCCACCTCTGGTGGAGACGCACGGACGGCTCAACGAATTCCCGATCGACACGCCCGGTTCCGTCCTCACGCCACCATTGATCGAACAGCTGGCCGGACAAATCATGAACGGCAGCGAGCGGCTCAGGATGGAATTTGCCGCCACCGGCTCCTGCGATTGCAGTTATGCGATCGACGATCTGGCGCGTTTCCGCGTGAACATTTTCAAGCAAAACGGACGGCACGCCATCGTGATGCGAAAGTTGCAATCGGAAATTCCGACGCTCGAGACCTTAGGCTTGCCTCCGATCTTCCGCGAGATTGTGAAAGAGAAAAACGGGATCGTTCTCGTCACGGGCGGCACCGGCACCGGCAAGACCACGACGCTGGCGGCGATGCTGAACGAATTAAATCACAGCCAGGAAATCCATATCGTGACTCTGGAAGACCCGATCGAATTCTTTCACCCGCATGGGAAGGCCGCGATCAGCCAGCGCGAACTCGGCAAGGATTTTCCAAACTTCGCCGATGGCTTGCGCGCGGCCTTGCGCCAGGCGCCAAAGGCAATCCTGGTCGGTGAAATTCGCGACCGCGAGACGCTCGAAATCGCGATGACCGCGTCGGAGACCGGCCACATCGTTTTCAGCACGCTGCACACGATCAACGCCGGCCAGACGATCAACCG
>JBEEHO010000116.1:0-9875 GCA_041167425.1 Verrucomicrobiota bacterium
GAATTGCACGACAAGGAATTCCTCGGCCGCAAGCTGGTCGTGAGCGGCGCGAAATCGAGCGAGCACCATTCCGCGAACTGACGATTTGCTGCTTGAAGAAACCGGGAGGCGAGGTGGCGTTGGCCGCCCGTCTCCCGTTTTTTTTTGAGTCGGGCGTCTCCGCCGGATGCTTCGCTCAGAAATGAAAAAGGGTGACTGACATCACGAGATGGCGTTTCACAGAAACGCTTTACAGTTGAATTCGTGACGGGCGTTTTCTTTATTGTCGGGCCCACCGCCACGGGAAAATCCGAGATCGCGGCGGCGATCGCCTGCCGGCTAAACGCCGAGATCCTCAACGCCGATGCATTCCAGATTTATCGCGGGCTCGATCTGCTCACGGCGAAACCTGAGGTGACGACGCTGGCGAAGGCGCCCCATCATTTGCTCAGCGCGGTGCCCCTGAGCGAAGAGATGAACGTTGAAAAATTTCAAGCGGCCGCAGTGAAGGCGATCGGCGAGATTCAGGCGCGCGGAAAACGTGCGATCGTCGCCGGTGGAAGCGGGCTGTATCTGAAGGCGCTCACGCACGGTCTCTCGCGATTACCTGCTGCAAGTCCCGAGCTGCGGGAGGAATTGGCTCAAGCTACGATCGAAGAATTATTCGCGCGTCTGCGCAAATTGGATCCGGATGGCGCGGGGCGAATAGACCGCAAAAACAAACGGCGGCTCATACGGGCCGTTGAAGTGTGCCTGCTCAGCGGGCGGCCGTTCTCCGCGCAGCGAACCGAATGGGCGAAGGAACCTTCGATTCGCAACGGAGTTTTCGTCTTTCGAGAACGCGCCGAGCTTTACGAACAGATCGATCGTCGCGTCGAAGAAATGTTTGCCGGCGGGGTAAAGGAGGAAGTGCGCGCGCTGGGTGAAGTCAGCTCGACCGCGGAAAAGACGCTGGGCTTGCAGGAAATCCGCGCCTTGCTCGCCGGCAAAATTTCCGAACCGGAATGCATCGCAAAAATCCAGCAGGCCACGAGACATTATGCCAAAAGACAGTTGACCTGGTTTCAGCGGCAAGATAATTTCGAGCCGCTGAACCTATCATCGCACGGCTTCCCTGAAGCCATCGAATTGATCGCGCAAAACGCAGCTCTCGCGTTTTGCGCAAATGGATGATTGAAGTTCGCCCGCAGAAAACGCAGGAGCGCGCGGTCCTGATCGGCCTCGAAAAGGACGGCGTTTCGAAATGGGATTTGCGCGATTCAATGGACGAATTGCGCGAGCTGGCGAACTCGGCCGGCGCGGAAGTGGTCAGCACCGTCACGCAAAAATTGCAGAAGCCGACAGCGCCCTACTACATCGGGCGCGGCAAGGCCCAGCTGATCAAGGAATCGTTCAAGGACCAGCAAATCACCTCGGTGATTTTCGATGATGAGCTTTCGCCGGCGCAGGGCCGCAACCTGGAAAACCTGCTCTCGCGCAAGGTGCTCGATCGCACCCAGCTGATTCTCGATATTTTTGCGCAACGCGCGCGCAGTCGCGAAGGACGTTTGCAGATCGAGCTCGCGCAATTGCAATATTTGCTGCCGCGGCTGACCCGAATGTGGAATCATTTGTCGCGGCAGACCGGCGGCATCGGCACGCGCGGACCGGGCGAAACGCAGCTCGAAGTGGATCGGCGGCGGGTGCAGGAACGAATCGCGCGGCTGGAGCGCGAGCTCGAAGGTGTGCGGAAAGTGCGGTCGGTGCAGCGGCAGGGCCGGAAACGGCATCAATGGCCGGTGGCGGCGGTGGTCGGCTACACGAATGCCGGGAAATCGACGCTGCTCAATTTGTTGACCGGCGCCGGTGTCGTCGCGGAAGACAGACTTTTCGCGACCCTCGATCCGACTACGCGAAACGTGACCCTGCCAAATAAGCAGCGGCTCCTGCTCACGGACACGGTGGGTTTCCTGCGCAAACTTCCGCACACGCTGATCGAATCTTTCAAGGCGACGCTCGAAGAAGTGAGTCAGGCCGATTTGCTCATTCACGTCGTCGACCTCAGTCACCCGCGCGTCGACGAGCACATCGAAGCGGTGAACAACGTCACAAAGGATCTGGGCGCGTTTGGGAAGCAAACTCTGATCGTGTTCAACAAAATCGACGCGCTTCAAAATGACGAGCTGGTCGATATTTACCGAAAGAGATTTCCGCGCAGTGTGGCCATCTCGGCTCGCACCGGTGCGGGAGTAGCCACGCTGGTCCACGCGCTGGAAGACGAGCTTGGCGCATGGCGGTTGCGTTCTCGCTTTCGCGTGCCGCTGACGGAAGCGGGCTTGATCGCGGAAATTCATCGGATCGGTCACGTGCTCGAATTGCACTACGAAGATGAGTTCGCGGTGGTCGTGGCCCACGTTCCCGCGCAGCTCGGGCAGAAGCTCAGCGGCTTTGCGCTCTAGCCGCAGCGCGCAATGACGAATCGCGAACGCGTCGATCGATTAGTAAAGGCGTTGCCGGCAGTTTATCCCGACGCGCATTGCGAGTTGGATTTCCGCACTCCGCTCGAACTTCTGGTCGCGACCATTTTATCGGCCCAATGCACGGACAAGCGAGTGAACCTCGTCACACCAACACTGTTCGCGAAATATCGGACCGCGAAGGATTACGCGAAGGCTTCGCCTGCCGCGCTCGAAGGAATGATTCGTTCGACCGGCTTTTTTCGGAACAAGACCAAAAGCATTCGTGCCGCGGCCGCTGCCATCGTCAACGAACACGCGGGCCGCGTTCCCGACACGATGGAAAAATTGCACGGGTTGCCTGGCGTCGGCCGCAAGACGGCGAACGTGGTCCTCGGCAACGCTTTCGGAAAAGATGAGGGCATCGTGGTCGACACGCATGTCGCGCGGCTTTCTCATCGGTTGCGATTGACCCGCCAGACCGATCCGGAAAAAATCGAACAAGACCTGATGAAGCTGGTGCCCCGCCAGCACTGGACGAACTGGAGCCACTGGCTGATCTGGCATGGGCGCCGGCGTTGCTTTGCACGCCGGCCCGATTGCCGCCAATGCGAAATCTTTTCCCTCTGCCCGAGCGGAAAAGTTTTCATTCGCAGCGGAGAAGCGCGCCCGCCGGAAACGGTCGAGCCCGTCAGCGCGAAGCGGCGCTCTTGAGTTCTTCGACCTCTTCTTTCGCGCTCTCCGCTTTTTCGCGGAGCTTTTCGAATTCGTTCTCGAGCTTCTTCAATTCGTCGTCGGAAAGTTTTTCCAGATCGACCAGTCTGTTTCGCGCCGGCCCCAGCGCGCGAATCAATTCATCGAGCTTGAGATGAACGGCCTTCGCGTCGCGATTCTGCGTGTTCTGAATCAGGAAGACCATGAGGAAGGTGACGATGGTGGTGCCGGTGTTGATGATGAGCTGCCACGTGTCCGAGTAATGAAAGGTCGGCCCCGTCATTGCCCAGACGATGATGATGAAAATCGCGCAAACGAAAGCCCACGCGGTCCCGAGAACGGTCGATGTTTTCCGGGCAAAGACCCCGAACGCATCTCGAATGCGGCAGAAAAAATCGCGCTCGTCGCATCCGTTCTTCCCTCCGTTGCCGCCGCCGTTCTTTGCCATGCACCGTACCTTCGCGCTGGGAGCCGGTACTGCGCGCATCGAAAAAGAACTGCGCCGTTGCTTTCGTCCTTTCCGGAGCAACGTTTGACTCTTGGCCAAGGCGATTCATCTCAACCTGGATAACGCCTGGCCCACGAGCGTGATCCCATTTGAGACGCTGGCTGCGACGTCGTGGGGGCCGCGACTTCGCTTCTCCGCGCCCTCGCGCTTGATCGAGGAATTTTATCGCGACGCGAGGAAGGCGCCTTTCGTTCTCTACGGTTCGGGCGATTTCCATCATCTCACGGCGCTCTGGATTCGACAGGTCGCGGACCCTTTCGTGCTGATCTCATTTGATAATCATCCGGACTGGGATCTGCGGCCGCCACGCTGGGGTTGCGGGGGCTGGGTCAACCGCGCGCTCGAGCTTCCCACTGTGAAAAAAGTCAGCGTCTGGGGTTGCGGGAATTTCGAATGCTGGTGGCCGTGGCAAATCTTCGGTAATCGTCGCGCCGAACGCGATGGCAGACTCGAAGTTCATCCCTGGGCCGATGATCGCCCGCTTTCAGACCAGGGCCGGCGCGGTGCGATTCTTCGCGCGAATTGGCGCGAGCGTTTCGCGGAGTTCGCCCGGGCGCTGGCAGGATCGAACGTTTATGTCACGATCGACCTCGATTGCCTGCGCGCCGATGAGGCCGTCACGAACTGGGAGAATGGGCGCTTCACGGCGGAAAATTTGGTGTGGGCCTTGACGCAACTGCGCGCCTCCGGTGCGCGAGTTGTGGGCGGTGATATTTGCGGCGCATTTTCACCGCCGACATACGCGAGACGCAAACAGAGGTTCGCGGCGGAGATGGATCATCCGAAATTGCCGGCTGTCGATCTGGAAACGGCCGCCAGAATTAATCTGCGCGCCTTTGAAAACCTTTGGCCTGTTCTAGCTGATTGAAACCAGGATGATCCCGGCACTGATGAGTGCGGCCCCAATGGTCAGTTGCAGGGTCAATCTTTCGCGCAGGACGATCGCCGCGGCGAAGCTGATGATCACGACGCTCAATCCCTGGAACGGATAGAGATAACTAAGATCAAAACGCTGCAGCAATCCCAGCGTGAGGAAGAACGAAATTGTCATTAGGAAAATGCCGGCCCCGAGAAGTGATGCGAACCGAGGGTGGCGGTCGCCGGTCGCGGGCGTGGATTCCATCGCTCGTTTCAAGAAAAGCTGACCCGCCACGAAGGTGACGAGCGATGTGAGAATGAAGACGAACGACAGGAGATTCACAATCGTTCCTCCAGGCGTGCGACCGGTTTGGCCACCACGGCGAGGCCGATGATCACCAGCGCGATGCCGCACCAGCGCCGAGGGGAGATTGTTTCGCCCAAAAAAATCCAGCAGCTCAGCGGCACCAGGACGTCGACCACTCGCGAAAGCGGAAACGCGATGGTCAGCGGAATATATTTGAGGACATAAAGCCAGCTCAGGAAGCTGGCGACGACGCAAAGTATTCCCCACCAGACCAGCGGCGAAGCCATGCTGTTAAGCCCAGTCCACGACCAGTTGAGCGCGGGATTGGCCGTGTTTGACGCGCCGCGCTTGAGGAGCAGTTCCGAGACGGTCACAAAGACGACGCTCAACGCCAATTGAAACCAGGGATGGGCAAAACCGGACGGCTTATTTTGCATCGGCATGCAGCTCGTGCGCGTTTCGAAAACGCCGCAGCACCGGATCGTGCCGCGTCGGCTCCAGGAATTTCAACGCTCGCCGGAAAATCGGATTCAGCCAGGCCGCGGTGTGCATCACGTAGAGATCGAGGGGAAACAAATCGCAGCCCAGGTGCAGCTTCGGATGATAATTTAGCGGACTGCTCCGGTAACGCTCGAGACCTTGCGCGAGCGACCAGCTGATGATGTCGCGCAACGTATAGAAATAAAGGTGGAGATCGAGGGCGACGGCATAATCCAGGCCGAGGTAATCGTCATAGATGATGCCGTCGTGCACCAGCGCGACGCTAAAGGCAATGGCCTTTCCGTTTTGTCGCCAGATAAAAAACCGGACGCGCTCCGGCATCCGCTGACCCAGCTGGCACAGATATTCTTGGGTCAGGCGTTCGAACTTCAAGGGCGAGCGCTCATGCACCTGCAGATAGAGCGGGTAAACTTGGTCGACGACCGGCGTGAGGTCCGTCATCACTTCGAGATTGATCGGCGCGGCCCCGGCGATTCTGCGAAATTTCCGGCGCAGATCCTTGCGGGTGGAAGCGCCGAGCGTGCTCAGATAATGATCGAAATCGGTGTAGCGAAGCTGGAGCTCCGTCATCGGCATGCTGGGCACGCGCGTGTAGCCGTTCGCAGCGAAATCGCGAAGTGTGTGTCGATATTTCGCCGGAAAATCTTTGAAGACCACGAGCGAAGCTTTCGAAAGCCGGGCATAAATCCTGAGCGTGGCGTGGAGCGCGTGCACCACCCAATCTTCATCGCCCGGGGCGCACACACCGAGATGGCCTTCGCCCGCGACGTTGCCGACCATGAGCACACGCATGGTGAGGAAGCGGGGAAAAAGCCGGCGGACAAATTCAACCGCGCGACGCAGCGCCGGAATTCCGTCCACCAGATTTTGCTGGACGAAAAAGACCGGTTGAATCGCGCGAGCCTCGCCCGCTTGGTCTTCGAGCAGGAGATAACTGTGCTCGAATTTCGAATCGAGTGTTTGCTCCACGATTTCATAGAAACGGTGGTCCTTGGTCTTGCCCGCGAATGCCTTTGGCCACGCCGGGTATTTCTGAACCTCGGCAAGAGAGAGAACGTGGGCGAGGCCTGAAGGAAAGGGAATGGTCTGGCGCGGCATGAAGGAAGCGGAAGAAACGTCCAACGCTCAACGTCCAACGCCCAACGTTCAACTGGAGAAGTTCCTGTGGCCGCTTTGCTATGCGCAGCGTGGGATTCGGCGCTGCTCCGCGGAACGTTTCGCCCAGCGAAGCGGCTACAGCGGTTTCTCCGTTTGGAGCGTTCCGCTCCGAATATGCAGATCGCGCTGCGGAAACGGAATCTCGATGCCGGCTTCGCGGAATTTTTCCTCGATCGCGAAATTGAGATCGCTCCGGAATCGGCTCGGGCGATGGCTCATCTCGCTGCTCCAAACGACCAGTTCAAAATCCATGGCGCTCTCGCCAAATTGCTTCAGAAAAACGCTCGGGGCCGGGTCATGCAGGACGTGCGGATTGCTTTGGCCGGCCGCGATCAACGTTTCGCGCACTTTGTTCACGTCGCTCCCGTAGGCGACTCCTACCGGAATGCGAAAACGCACCCGCGGATCGCCGTAGGTCCAGTTCGTCACGGGCGAGTCGATGAATTTCGTGTTCGGCACGATCATCGCGATGTTGTCGTTCGTGCGGATGACCGTGCTGCGCGCGCGAATTAATTCCACCTGACCCGCCAGGCCGGCGACTTCGACGCGATCGCCGATCGTGATCGGCCTCTCCGCCAGAATGACGAGCCCGCTGATGAAATTACTCGCGATATTTTGCAGGCCAAACCCGACTCCGACTCCGACGGCGCCGGCAAAAACGGTGAGCGCGCCGAGATGAATGCCGGTGTTCTCGAGCACGATGAAGATCCCGACCACCAGGACGAGGTTGCTCACGATTTGGGCGATGGCGTATTGCAACGCCCGGTCGAGCCCGCTGTTGACCAGGAAGCGGTTGAAAAGAAATCGCTTCGTCCGCGATGAAAACCAGAAGACCGCGATGAGCAGCGCGATCAGGAGGAAAATCTGGACGAGACTGAGAGTGACGCCGGGAACCGGCGCAGTCCAGAGCAGGGGAATGCCGGCGGCATTGATCGCCGTGACCGTGAAGAATGCGAGCGCGGAAACGCTCAGGATCGTGGTGACGATCGCGATGAAGTTCGTGTCGAGTTTGAAGCGGGCGAAGAAACGCCGGACCGCATCGCTTTGCAGGATTTTTGCGGTAATGAGGCCGGCCCCGAAAAGGATCGCGAAGGCCAGCAATCCCAGAAACGATATGTAATGCCCCGCCAGATAAAAAAGCGGCTTCTCGAGCAGGGCAAAGTTCATCCATTCAGTCTGTGCCGCTTAACCTGGTCTGCAACCCGAAACCAAGGGAGACGGCTCACCCTTGAGCCGTGGCTGTTTCGGGTTGTTTTCGGTTACAGGTCTCCCCATCCCGGCGCGATGGCGCGCCAGCTCCAAAAAAAAACACGGCCGAGCCGTGTTTTTTTAAAGTCATCGCACGCGCCGCCGGCGCGGCGCCTATTGTTTCGAAGCTTTTTCTTCGATGTATTTCACCACGTCACCCACGGTCTGAAGTTTTTCCGCGTCTTCATCGGGCACTTCGACGGAAAATTCTTCCTCGAACGCCATGACCAGCTCGACGATGTCGAGGGAATCCGCGCCTAAATCCTCGATGAATGACGCCGTGGGCGTGACCTGCTCGGGGTTAACGCCGAGCTGCTCGACGATGATGTCTTTCACCTTCTCTTCAATTGGTTTGTCCGTCATAAAAATTTCTCCGTGGGCGTTGATTGAGGGGCAGCTCTTTAAGCCATTCCCGGCAAGGATGGCAAGTAAATGAATTAGCGATCTTGTCAATCAATTTCAGGCTGAATTACTCCGCCGAAGCGGTGGCGTGCAGTTTACTTCGCGTTCGCTTGAGGTAAGAGAGAATGGATGGCGTCGCCCAGCACACCTGAAGATTTGCTTGATCTGAGACTTCTGCCCGCGTGGGTGAACGAGCCCGCGCGCGCCAATGAGTATTCCCATTTTGAAGGCGAGGACGAAGGTTCGTCGGAACGCGGCGGACAGCGCTCTCATCGCGGCGGCGACCGCGATCGCGAGCGGCGTGCACCGCGTTCGCGCGATCCCCGCGCGCCGCAATCGCGCGAACAACGGCCACGGCGGCCGAGACCCGACCGGCCCAGTGGCCCCAGGCCGGCCGCGGAAAATCGTGTGCAGGACGAGCGCCGCGAGCGTGAGATGGCTCCGCCCCTTGCGGTGACGGTTCGGTTTCTCCCTCACGCGCCCGCCTTCAACAGCGTGATCGCGCAAATCAAATCCGGTTCGGTCGCCTATTCTGTTTTCGCGCTGGCCCGTCTCTTTCTCGAAAAGCCGGAGCGTTACGACGTCAAACTGACTACGGCCGAGGACCGGCCTCTCTTTCAACTGGGCGAAAACGGCGCCGTGGCTTCCGAGCGGGGTATTCTCGAGAACGGCGCCTTCGCGAATGCGCGCGATGATTTTTACACGACGGAGGTGAGCCAGAGCGAACCGCTCAAGGGGAATTTCACCAATGTCGCGCGCTGTCGTTTGAGTGGGACATTGCTGGGCCCGACCAACCACCACAATTATCAACCGCAGCTGCGCAGTTTGTATGAAGCGCGGTTCAGCCGCCGGATGAGTTTCGCGGATTATCAGAAACAAATCGATATCGTGAGCGACCCCGCGGTGGTGGAACAGTGGAAAGAGCAGGCGCGCAGCATCACGACGTATACCGCGAAAACGGGCGAGCCTCCGCTCACGTTCACGAATGCGGCGGAGGTGGAGCGGCATTTCCGCCAGCATCATCTTCCCGGGTTATTGCGCGGCGTTCATGAATTAACCATCGACGGCGTGCTGAGCCGGCAGCTGCCGGATCGCGCCTTGGGACGCGCGATCGAAGAGGGCTGGGTGGCGGAAACGCGATCGCCCTCGAAAATGATGCAGGAGCTATCGGCTGGATTGCGCCAGGCCGGGCTGAATATTTTCCGTCATCGCCGCGGGATGCTTTTCGTTTCACCCATTCGCGGGCGTGTCTTCTCCCACGAAAGTGCGGGGGTTTCCGCTTCCATCAACGCGATCCTCGAAAAATTGGCGGCTGCGCCGGGCGTGAATCGCAAACTTCTGGCGGAACAGCTGGCGCCGGCGGGCGCCGAGGCCGCCGAGCTCGAACGCGCAAAGCTGACCCTGGCTTCCGACCTGAGGTGGCTGGTCAGCGAAGGTTACGTCATCGAGTTCAACGACAGCACCCTTGATCTGCCGCGGACGAAGCCGCCGGCGCCGGCAGTCGCTGAGGCGGCGGAGACACCGGCTGACGCGTTGGAAGCTCGACCGACTTCACCGGCGGAGTCAGCGGAACCAATTGCCGAGGCCGAGCCGGTGGAACCAATGGCCGACGTCCAGCGAATCGAAGAGAACACGGGCGAACTCGCGAGCGGACCGGTGCCGTCCTCGAGTCCGGATGAATCTCCCGATGCGATTACGACGGACGCTGATCCGTCCAAAGCTTAACGGGAGCAGGCGTGTCATCCCGAGCCGCGCAGACGGCGAG
>JBEEHO010000117.1:0-19939 GCA_041167425.1 Verrucomicrobiota bacterium
TTCCCGGAGTCATCGACGCGCACGTCCACTTCAACGAGCCAGGCCGGACCGATTGGGAGGGTTTCGCCACCGGTTCGCGCGCCGCGGCGGCCGGCGGAACGACGACCGTGTTCGACATGCCGCTGAATGCGCATCCGCCCACGACCAATCGAGAAAGCTTCGAGCTGAAGCGCGCCGCGGCTGAGGCGAGTTCGCTCGTCGATTTTGGCCTGTGGGGTGGACTCGTCCCGGGCAACCTCGCGGACCTTGAAGCGCTGCGCGATTGCGGTGTCGTCGGATTGAAGGCGTTCATGTGCAACAGCGGCATCAGCGATTTCGCATCGGTTGATCCGGCGACTTTGGGCGCTGGCATGGAACGCGCCGCGGACCTCGATCTGCTCGTCGCCGTCCACGCCGAATCGGAAGAGATGACTCGCGCACTGACCGGTGTGGCGCGTGCGGCCGGCCAGAAAGGGGTAGTCGATTATCTCAATTCGCGGCCCATCGCCGCCGAACTCGAGGCGGTCTGCGTCGCGATCGATCTCGCCGCGGAGACCGGCTGCCGGTTGCACATCGTGCATGTGAGTTGCGGGAGCGCCGTGGCGATCGTCGCCGAAGCGCGCGCGCGCGGGATCGACGTCACCTGCGAAACCTGTCCGCACTATCTGGTGTTGACGGAGCAAGACATGGAACAGCTCGGGGCGGTGGCTAAATGCGCGCCGCCTCTTCGTGCCAGTGAGGAACAGCGCCAGCTCCGCGGGCGGCTCGGCGATATCACCACGATCGGGTCGGATCATTCGCCGTCGCCGCCGGAAATGAAAGAGCGCGACAATTTTTTCGATGTTTGGGGCGGCATCTCCGGCTGTCAGCATCTCCTTCCGTTGCTGATCGACGCAGAGGTTTCGCCGGACGAGATTCGTCGCCTAACGAGTCGAGATGTGGCCTCGCGTTTTCGTGTGGGCGCGAAAGGGGCGATCGCTGTGGGAAAGGACGCGGACTTCACCATCCTCGATCTGAAGGCGGAGGAAGTCGTTAGACCAGAATCACTCCATTACCGTCACAAGCAGAGCCCGTACGTTGGCCGCACGCTCCGAAGTCGCGTGCGCCGGACATTTTTGCGCGGACAAATGATTCTCGAGGATGGTAGGTTTGCGGACCGGCCGATGGGAAAGCTCGTGCGGCCGGATTCATTGTGAACATTAAATCCTCTTCTGTCGCATGGCAGTTCACGCAAAGCGTCAATCCACGTTTCGCACAGCGAAGCGGCTACAGGTAGCTCTTATTCGTATGGCGCAACAAACCAGTCTGGAGCCTGACGAGATCGAGAAAATGAGCGCCGCCTTGAGCGACGCGAACCAGGCCTTCATGCGCCATTACCCCGGCGAATCGAACCGGCGCCAGGCAGTGCATACCGTTTACGGCGGCGCGCATTTGTTCAGAGCGGACTCCGTCAAAAAACTCGGCGCGGTGGCGTTGCGCTCGCTCCAAGAGTATGCCCCGGACGCGAAAAGCCTGGCGGAAATTCTTGCCCCAAACGGCGCCGCGCAGTTTTCGCAAAAACTCTACGATCGCGTCGTGGAGAAACTTCGCCGCGAGCCGATCGAGGATTTCCGCCTCGATTTTGAAGACGGCTACGGCAACCGGGCTGATGCGGAGGAGGATGGACATGCGGCCTCCAGCGCGGGGGAAGTGGCGCGAGGCCTCAGGGAAAATTCGCTGCCTCCATTTATCGGCATCCGCATCAAACCGCTCAGCGAGGACCTGCGCGGACGCAGTGTCCGCACGCTCGACATCTTTATCACGGCGCTCCTCGGTGAAACCGGCGGAAAGCTGCCCGAGAATTTCGTTATCACCGTTCCAAAGATCCAGTTGCCGGAACAGGTGAGCACGGCGGTCCGCTTTTTCGAAATCCTCGAGCAGCGAAACGGGCTGGCGGAAGGCGCCTTGAAAATCGAGCCGATGATCGAAACGCCGCAGGCGATCATCAATCAGCGCGGCGAAATCGCACTCGGCTCGCTCGTGGACGCGGCGAAGGGGCGATGCCGGAGCGTGCACTTCGGCGTCTATGATTACACGGCGTCGGCGGGGATCACGGCCGCATATCAAACGATGGGGCATCCCTCGTGCGATTTCGCGCGCCAGATGATGTTGATTTCATTGGCCGGCACGGGCGTGCATCTTTCCGATGGCGCCACGAATATTCTGCCCGTCGGTCCCCATCGCGCGGGTGAAGGCCAGCCGCTGACCCCGGAGCAGCGGCAACAGAATCGCGAGGCGGTGCACGGCGCGTGGCGGCTCGGGTTCCACGACAACATGCATTCACTGCGCACGGGATTTTATCAGGGCTGGGATTTGCATCCCGCGCAGTTCGTCACTCGTTACGCCGCGGTCTACTCGTTCTTCCACAATGGCCTAACGAGTGCTTCCGGCCGGCTCAAAACCTTCGTCGAAAAAGCGGCGCTCGCCTCGCTCTTCGGCGACGTCTTTGATGACGCGGCCACCGGGCAGGGACTGCTGAATTTTTTCCTGCGCGGCATCGCGTGCGGCGCCATCACCGAAACCGAAGCCCTCGCCACCGGCCTGACGATGGAGGAATTGCGGTCGCGCTCTTTCCTGAAAATTCTCCAGAACCGCAAACAAGAATGAGCAACGCCATCGAGCGATTGTCTGCGATTGGGGAGCGCACGCGCCCGCGCGTGCCCTCTTCGGCGCCCCGCCGAAGAGCTCCTGGATTGCGTGCGAAGCGTCATCCATTTTCGTTTCGTCGCGTGATATTGTGCGAGGAAGTTTCCCGCGAGGGCGCCGGAAACAGGCCGCGAGGCGCGCGCGCTCCCCGGAGATGAGCGCGATCGAGTTTCGCCTGAACGGCCAGGCCGTGCGCATCGATTCGGTTTCGCCGAATCTTACCTTGCTCGAATGGCTGCGGAGCACCGGCCTGACGGGTTCCAAGGAAGGATGCGCGGAAGGCGATTGCGGCGCCTGCTCGGTGGCGATCGTCGATCGTGATGCGCGCGGGAAACGCTGCTACCGCTCGATCAACAGTTGTCTCGTTCCGCTGCCGCTCATGTCCGGCCGCGATATTGTGACGGTCGAAGGCGTCGCGAACTGTAGCCACGGCGCTGCCTCGCCGTGCGGAGGTGGACCACGCTCCGACACAGCGGCGCGGCTACAGCAATTGCATCCGGTGCAGCAAGCGATGGTGGAAAATTTCGGATCGCAGTGCGGCTATTGCACGCCCGGTTTTGTGATGTCGCTTTTCGAGGGCTATTACCGGCGCGACCTGAAGACCGCCGCCCAGCTCGATGAACAACTTTGCGGCAATCTTTGCCGATGCACCGGATACCGACCGATCCGCGATGCGGCGGCGGACGCGCTGGCGCAGCATGGCGGACCGGACGCGTTTGATGCGCAATTGAAAAGTGCGAAGGCCAGGCTCAAAGCGACGCGCTACAATTTTGCCGGCGAAACCTTCCTGCGTCCCACTTCGCTCGAGAAATTATTTCGCGCGATGGCGGAACAACCGACAGCGCGCCTGATCGCCGGAGCGACGGATCTCGGCTTGGAAATCTCGAAGCGCTTTCACAAGTTTCCCGCGCTCATCTCCATTGAAGCAATTGCTGAGCTCAGCGAAATCCATTCCACCGAAACCGAATGGCGCATCGGCGCCGCCACCACGCTGACGAAGCTGGACGATCTGCTCAGCGGTGAATTCCCCGAGCTGCGCGAAATGCTTTCGGTCTTCGGTTCGCGGCAGATTCGCAATCGCGCAACCATTGGCGGTAATCTCGCGACCGCGTCCCCGATCGGCGATTCCGCGCCGGTTTTGCTCGCGCTCGAAGCGAAGGTAATGCTGGCGTCGGTGGTAGGAGAGCGAATTCTGCCGCTCGATGAATTCTTTGTCGCTTATCGAAAGACGGCGCTGCAACCCGGCGAGATTTTAAAGGCGATCGTCATTCCACGATTCGCCGCGGGCGTGCGGGCGCATCGCAAATTCTATAAAGTTTCAAAACGCCGCGAAATGGATATCAGCACGGTCGCGGCCTGCTTTGCGGTCGAGATAACGGAAGGCGGCACGATCACCAGAGCGCGGCTCGCCTACGGGGGCGTGGCCGCGATGCCGGTGCGCGCGCGAGCGACCGAACACGCGCTAATTGGAAAACGATGGACCGCCGCGACCGCTGAAGAAGTGCTGCCCATTCTCGAGAAAGAATTTACTCCCATCTCCGACGTCCGTGGCAGCGCGATTTACCGGCAGCAGATGATCAACACCCTTCTGCGCAGATTTTTCGCAGGCGAGGAAATCGCGGCCGCGGACCGGAAGATCGCGCGTTACCTGGCGGATCCGGACGCCGCCTTTCCGCACGAGAGCGCGCACAAACATGTTTCGGGCGCAGCAATCTACGTGGATGATCACGCGCAGCCGCAAGGCATGCTCGAGGTTTGGCCCGTCTGTTCGCCGCACGCGCACGCGAAGATTTTACGGCGCGATGTTTCCGCGGCGCGGCTTGTTCCAGGGGTGAGCGCCGTGCTGCTGGCCGAAGATGTTCCCGGTCTAAATGATGTCGGCGCCGTTCGGCACGATGAGATTTTGCTCGCCGACAAGGAAGTCCTTTATCACGGCCACATCGTTGCGCTCGTCGTGGGTGTGTCGCAGGAAATTTGTCGCGCGGCGGCAGAGAAAGTGATCGTCGAATACGAACCGCTCCCTTCGATTTTCACAATCGAAGAAGCGATCGCGGCCGGTAGTTTCCATAGCGATCCGAATCATATCCGGCGCGGCGATGTCGGCTCGGTGCTGGCCGCTGCGCCGCTGACTTTGACCGGTGAGCTCTCTCTCGGGGGTCAGGATCATTTCTATCTCGAGACCAACGCTGCCTGGGCCGAGACCGGCGAAGACGGCACGGTTTTCATCAGTTCTTCGACGCAACATCCATCGGAGGTGCAACACATCGTCGCGCATCTGCTCGATTTGCCGATGCACAGCGTCGTGGTCGAATGCCCGCGCATGGGCGGTGGCTTTGGCGGAAAGGAAACGCAGGCCGCGATGCTGGCCGCCCTCGCTGCGCTGGCGGCGACGAAGACCAGCCGCAAAGTGCGCGTGCGTTTCAACCGCGATCAGGACATGATGATCACCGGCAAGCGCCATCCGTTTCTCGGGAAATTCAGCGCCGGCTTTGACGCCACCGGATTATTGCTGGCGGCGAAAGTCGATTTGTTTTCGAACGGCGGCTGGTCGCTCGATCTTTCGCGCGCGATCACGGACCGCGCGTTGTTCCACCTCGATAACGCCTACTACATTCCGAACGTCGAATTCAGTGGCCGCGTCGTGAAAACAAGTCTCGCATCGAACACTGCGTTCCGCGGCTTCGGCGGGCCGCAGGGGATGTTGGTCATCGAAGAAATTCTCGACCGCATCGCGCGCGAGACGGGTTTGCCGCCGGAAGTGGTGCGCGCGCGCAATCTTTATCGCGGCACCGGCGAAACCAACACGACGCATTACGGCCAGGAGATCGAGGACAATCGCATTCAGCGCGTCTGGCAGGAAGTGAGCGAGTCGAGCGATTTCGCGTCCAGGCGCGAGCAGTTGCGCGAGTGGAACAGCGAACATCCGCATCGAAAGCGCGGCCTTGCCATCACGCCGGTAAAATTCGGGATTTCGTTCACGACCACGCATTTGAATCAAGCGGGCGCGCTCGTGTTGCTCTACCAGGACGGCACGGCGCAGGTGAACCATGGCGGCACCGAGATGGGCCAGGGCGTTTATACGAACATGGCACTCATCGCCGCGCGGGAACTTGGCCTAACGATTGATCGCATCCGTGTCATGGCGACGCGGACCGATAAAGTGCCGAACACTTCCGCAACCGCGGCATCGTGCGGAACGGATCTGAACGGCGCGGCGGTGAAGAATGCTTGTGATACCCTTCGGGCGCGCCTCCTGCCGTTCGCGGAGGAAATGTTGTCGGAAAAAAGTGGCCGCACGGTCCCGGTCGACAAAATCATCTTCAGCGAGAACATGGTGCTCGATGCGGAGAATCCGCCATCGGCCATTCCATTCGCGGAAATTTTGCAGCGCGCTTATTTCGCCAGGACTAGTCTGAGCGCCACGGGTTTCTACCGGACGCCCGACATTGTTTACGACCGCGAGGCCGGCCGCGGAAAACCGTTTCATTATTTTGCCGTGGGCGCGGCCGTGAGTGAAGTGGAAGTGGACGGGTTCACGGGCATGACGCGGATCCGGCGGGTCGATATCGTGCACGATGTGGGCGACGCCATTAATAGCGGGGTCACGCGCGGCCAGATCGAAGGCGGCTTTGTGCAGGGCGCGGGCTGGCTCACGAATGAAGAACTGGTCTGGGATTCCGAGGGGCGCCTGATGACGCATTCGCCGGATACTTACAAGATTCCGGCGATTGGCGACACGCCGGATATCTTCAACGTCACGTTTCTTTCCGATGCGACGCAGCACAATGTCGTTCACGGAAGCAAAGCCGTCGGTGAGCCGCCGCTTATGCTGGCGATCTCGGTGCGGGAAGCGATTCGCGATGCCGTGGCCGCGTTCGGAAATCCGGGCGGCCAAATCGCTCTCGCTTCGCCCGCAACGGGCGAAGCCATTTTTAACGCCATTCACCACCGCGTCAGCGCACCGCCACGGGCGGGAGCGACGCCCGAGCACGCCGTGGCGGAACAAGTTTTGAAGTGAGGGACATCCAACACAAACTGAGCGTCGCCCGCGGAGAAATCCCGGCCGATTTGCTTTTTAAAAACGCGCAATTGGTCAACGTCCTCAGCGGCGAAATCCATGAGGCCAACGTGGCGGTGGACGACGGACGCGTGATTGGCTTCGGCGATTACGAGGCGAAAGAGACCATCGACATCGCGGGCGCTTATCTCGCGCCGAGTTTGATCGACGGGCATTTCCACGTCGAAAGCACGATGGTGACGATCCCGGAATTCGCGCGCGCGGTCGTCCCGCACGGCACCGGCGCGATAGTGATCGATCCGCACGAGTACGCCAACGTTTTGGGGATGGACGGAATTCGCTACGTCCTGGAGTCGAGCAAGAATCTGCCGATCGATTTTTTTATCATGCTGCCGTCCTGTGTGCCGGCGACGCATTTGGAAACAGCGGGCGCGCGCTTCACCGCGGATGATCTCGCGTTCATGATGTCGGACGACCGCATCGCCGGGGTCGCGGAGCTGATGAATTATCCGGGCGTGTTTCTCGGTCACGAAAGCGAGCTGGCAAAAATCGAAGCGGGCCGGGGCAAAGTGATTGATGGGCACGCGCCCGGCTTGCGGGGGAAGAACCTCAATGCGTATGCGCTCGCCGGTGTTCGGTCCGACCACGAAAGCACGGAGCTGGAAGAGGCGCGGGAAAAGTTGCGGCTCGGGATGCACCTGCTCGTCCGCGAAGGCAGCACCGAGCGCAATCTCGAGCACATCATCGCGCTGGTCACGCCGCAGAACTCCGCGAATTGTTCCTTCGCCACGGACGACAAGCTGCCGGGCGATTTGGTGCACGAAGGCCACATCGATCATTCCATTAGAAAAGCGATCAAACATGGCGTGCCCCCAGTGACCGCGATCCAAATGGGAACGATCAACACCGCGCGCTATTACCGGCTGAAAAATCAGGGGGCGATCGCGCCGCGTTATTGGGCGGACTTCGTCGTCTTCGATGATCTCGCGGAATTTAAAATTAAGCGCGTCTACAAAAAGGGAGCTCTGGTGGCGGAGAACGGAAAGTATCTGGGCGCGAAGAGTCCAAGCACGGAACAGCCGCGTAGCACGATGAACCTGAGTTATCGTGCGCCGGCCGATTTCGAAGTGCGGCTCCCGCCGGGCGGGAGTGCGAAGAAAATCCGGGTGATCGAAATCGTGCCGCATCAAATCGTCACGAAAGAAATTCTTGAGACGCCGAAGGTGCTCGACGGGAAAATTGTTTCCGATCCCGACCGCGATGTTCTGAAACTGGTCGTGGTGGAACGGCACCGGGCGACCGGGAATGTGGGGGTGGGATTTGTGCGCGGCTTCGGTCTCAAGCGGGGCGCGCTCGGTTCCACCGTGGCGCATGACGCGCACAATGTGGTCGTCGTGGGCGTGAGCGATTCGGACATCATCGCCGCGATTCAAGCGCTCGAAGCGATGCGCGGCGGCCAGGTTGCCGTGGTGGACGGAAAAATTGAGGCGTCCCTGCCGTTGCCGATTGCTGGTCTTGTTTCGGATCAACCGCTGGAATTTGTGATCGAGAAGATCGCGGAGCTTGGTGCTGCCGCCGCAAGGCTCGGCTGCAATCTCGATGCGCCGTTCATGTCGCTCTCTTTCCTGAGTCTTTCGCCCATCCCTGCTTTGAAACTGACTGATCAGGGTCTGGTCGATGCGGTCAACCTCAAACTCACTTATCTAATTGCGGACTGAACCAAATTCTTCCGATCACGGCGATGACACTGCGCTCCACCAACGTTGGATGGGCGAAGCGATTGCGCTCGGGCGCGCAGGAATGCGCGAGAGCGGCGGCGGTCCTTTTGGTGCGGTGGTGGTTTCCGATGGCGCAATCGTTGGTCGCGGATGCAATCAGGTGACGCGTCTGCTCGATCCCACGGCGCACGCGGAAGTGACGGCGATTCGCGATGCCTGCCGCGCGCTGCAACGTTTCGATCTGCGCGGCTGCGCGCTCTATACGAGCTGCGAGCCCTGTCCGATGTGTCTATCCGCCATCTACTGGGCGCGGCTCGACCGGATTTATTATGGCTGCACCCGCAGCGACGCCGCCGGAATTGGATTCGACGACGACTTCATCTACCAGCAAATCCCGCTCGATATTTCCGCTCGCTCGCTGCCGATGATTCAATTGGCGAGCGAAGCATCCTGCGAATTATTTCGTGAATGGGCCCATAAGCCCGACAAGATTCCTTATTGAAAAAAAATACCCCAACGCCGCGGTTTGCGCGGTCGTTGGGGTAGGAGGCGAGGGAGTGCTTACGGGAGGTGATACACTTCCGCGACGCCGACTCCAGTGCGGCCATTTTTGTCCTCGATGATCGCGGTGTATTGGCCGGGAGGCACCGTGGTGACGATAGCCGATTCGAAGTCGTTCTGCGGCGCGAGGCCATCGGCCATGAGTTCGGCAGCCTGGGTCGCGTCGTCTTTCCAGTTGTCGTTGGACGCGAGGACAGCGCCATTGCTGTCGTGCAGCGCCAGCGTCGGATCGACCAGCACGTTGGGAATATTCGTGAGGGAAGGGCCGATCGCCCGGACGACCACTTTTTCGGTGGCCGTACCGTTGCCGAGAATAAAGCCGGCGATCATGACATCATCGGCAGTCTGGACGAGGCCGCGCGTGCTGATATTAGCTAGCTTCGAATCGGTCTCCGGGTCCAGGTCGTACATCTCGACCATGCCGAGACCCGTGGTTCCGTTTTTGCCTCGCAGAATCGCGGTGTAATTGCCGGGCGCCAGGGTAGCGACGATCGCCGATTCCAGGATATCGGTTGGCGCGAGCGTGCTGTTTTGAATTTCGGTCTGCTGGGTGTCCTTCCAGTCGCCGTTGCTGGTGATGAGGGATCCGTCCGGTGCGTGCAACTCGAGCACGGGATCAGCCAGGACGGGGCCGAGGCCCGTGAGCGACGGCCCGATTCCGCGGACGATTACTTTCTTGGACGCGTTTCCGGTAATGATGAATCCGGCAATCGAAACGTTATCATCAGTCTGCACGTTGAGACGCGTGGAGATGTTGAGTAACTGCGCGGGCGTAAGTCCAGCGCTGGTGACGTTGTTGGTATCAAGAGTGACAGCGCCGTTCAAAGCCATAAGCCGGCCCGTCACGGTTGTGCCGCTTACTGTGGTGACTGAGGCGTAGGCGAGAATATTTCCGATGAAACTACTGCCGCTGCCGAGGGTGGCGGAGCTGCCGACCTGGAAGTAAACGTTCCGGGCGTCAGCGCCGTTGAGCAGGACAACTGAAGAGTTGCTCGAGGTGACAAGGGTCGTGCCGATTTGGACAACGAAGCGTGCGCTGGGATTATTCTGTGCATCGAAAGTCAGCGCGCCGGCCGACGTGGCCGAGGTGTCAAACCGATAAACGCCCGGCGTAAGCGTTTTACCGCCGAGATCCGTGCCACTCATATTATTAGCAGGCGGCGAAGCCAGGCCCGCGAAGTCGTTATAGGCCTGGGCGAAGTCGGCATGAGCCTGGGTCGCAGGACCGTCGGCCGCGTGAAGGCTGCCATTGGTAATGATGCCCGGAGGGAATCCGGTAATGGCCGAGCCAGGACTGACTCCGACATTGCTGGTGATGTGACTGACGCCGGTATTGGTGACAGTGGAAGCGCCCAGGACGGCGAAATTCTCGGCTGATCCGAGGGATTGTGCCGAAGCGTAGGCTGCGAAGGTCACCAGCGTAGCGAAGGTGAGGAAAAGCCCCGGGACGAGCCCGAGACCTAGTGATTTGATTCGATTCTTCATGGTAAGTTCTAATTGTTAAATTGTCCTCCGGCTGACCCAACTGGGCAGACCCGGGAAGTATCTTCAGAGGACACGAAAGAAAGCTGATCTCACTGCGGCCTTTGTATCCTAGGCCGGAACGATCGAACTCTGGTAATTCACCGTGACTGGAGAGAACCAGACGCCCGAATTATAACGCCATATGAGCAATAACCGAGCCCTCGGATCGGGGAGGTACGTACGGATGAGTAAATGAGGCGCGCCGAATGGCTCCAGAGGTAGGATTCGAACCTACGACCAATCGGTTAACAGCCGACCGCTCTACCACTGAGCTACTCTGGATCGTTTCGCCGTCGATTGACGGGCGTATATCTTGCCTGCGCGGGATTGAGCAGCAAGTCCTTCTTTCGCGCGTGCGATTCGGCGATGATAGATCGCCGCGACAAAAAAAGGGGGTTTGGTTGCGGGGGCGGGATTTGAACCCGCGGCCTTCAGGTTATGAGCCTGACGAGCTACCAGGCTGCTCCACCCCGCGTCTAGAGCGGTGATTATGCAGCATCGAAAGGCGAACGCAACCGCAAAAGCCCGCACGGATGATTTGCTTTCGCCGACAAAAAGAATCGTATTCTTTCCGCAATGAAATCGAGAGCAAAGACCACACCGGGAGAAATCCTCGTCGGCACGGCAAGTTGGTCGGACCCGGGTTTTGTCGAGCGCTGGTATCCGAAAAAAATGCCCGCGGGCGATCGGCTGGCCTGGTATGCGCAGCATTTCGAGATGGTGGAGGTGAACTCAACTTTCTACTCGGCCCCCGATGCGCGAATGGTCGAGCGCTGGTGCCAGAGCACGCCGGATGGATTCACCTTCGATGTGAAGCTGCATCAGCTCCTCTCGCGACATTCCACCAACGTGAAACTGTTGCCGCCCGCTCTGCAACGCGTCGCCGAGACCGATGCGAAAGGCAAAGTGAAACTGACGTCCGCGATTGAAATGCAAATGATCGATCAGTTTCGACCGTCGCTCGAAATCCTGCGCGGCGTCGGAAAGCTGGGCGCCTTGCTCCTGCAATTGTCGCCGGCTTTTTCGCCGAAGATGCATGAGCTGAGCGAGCTCGATCCGTTGCTGGTGGCGCTGGCCGGTTTTCGTGTCGCGATCGAATTACGCAATCGCAATTGGGCCGAAGGCGAACGATGGCAGCCGACGCTGGAGTTTTTGCGCGCGCATTCGGCGGCCTTCGTCTCGGTCGATGCGCCGGTGGAAAAACATTTCACCATCATGCCGCCGGAGCTGGACGAAATCACAAATTCCGAGCTGGCGTATCTGCGTTTGCATGGCCGCGACGCGCGCGCCTACACGACGGGCAAGACGATAGCCTCGCGGTTCAATTACAATTACAGCGATGGAGAAATCGAGGAGGTCGCGCAACGGGCGCGGAAGCTGGCGCGGCAGGCGAAGGAAGTGCACGTCGTTTTTAATAATAACGCGCTCGATTACGCGCCGCACGCCGCCTCAAGAACGCGTGCTGCGCTGGGCCAAATCATTGCGGACATCCCGCGCCAAACCGAGTTATTCTAGCGAATGCCTGATTCGTCTCCTCAAGAGGACTTGGAGAAAACATCGGGCGGGAACGCCGCGACACTGAATTCTTACCGGCGATTCAAGCGCTGGTTGCGAGCGCATCATATGACGCTGATGACGCTCCCGGATACGCCGCACTCTATCGCGCTTGGCTCGGCCATCGGGATGTTCTTTGGGTTCAGTCCGCTCTTCGGCCTGAAAACAATATTAGCTTTCCTGGTGACATGGGTTTTCAAAGCGAACAAAACCGCGGCGGTTATCACCGTTCAATTGCACGACCTTCTCCTGCCGCTCGTGCCGGCACTATTTTTCTGGCAATACAAACTGGGCATGTGGGCGCTCTATCGCCGCCTTCCGCAACGCCCCGGATTCCGCCGGGTGGCGCTCTCGGATTTCATGGAATGGACTACCTTCCTCACGGTTGGCCGCCCCCTTCTGGTGGGATCGCTTTTCTTCGCTCTCCCGGCCGCGGTGTTGGTCTATTTCGGGCTGCGCGCCGTGCTGATCCGCTCGCATGCGCGGGAAGCTGATGAAGCGAAAGAGAGCGAACGGCCGGGCAAGCCTTGAACTCTTCTGGCAGCGCATACGGGGATCGAACCCGTGCACCAGCCTTGAGAGGGCTGTGTCCTAGCCACTAGACGAATGCGCCGTGGTGCAGTTACAAAAATCCTAGCGGTAAAGCGGACGTTCGGCAAGCGTCAGCTCGCGGGCAGACTCGTTAGGCCGAGACTTGTCAATGGCCGGGGGTGGGATGTGGCGTCGGGGTCGGGCGAACGCGGGGTTGGGCCAGACTTCCTACCGCGGCAGCTTTTTGCCCGTTCAGATAATTTTTTACCTCAGGGGTGGAAGCAAGCGCGAGCATGTGCGCGTAGTAAACGTCGTAGTAGGCGCGGAGCAGGGCTCGCTTTTCCAGATCGGTTTTCGCTTTCGTCGAAGCCACTCTTGCCGCTACCACCTCGGGGTCGTGTGCGGTCCGGTTTTGGAGTTGGCGCCACTCGAGGTGGAGTCGCTGGTCTTCCGCTGCCTGGGCCAATGGGGTTCTCTGGAACGCCGCGTCCAGCTCGGACAACGCGGTCGCGGTTTTTGCCTTCGCGGGCGAACTCGCGGTGCGAGGCGTCGTCGAGTCCGTGGTATCCGGGACCAGTTTCGGCGGCTCCACCGACAGAGGAATCTCGGGAATATCCAGCTGTGGCCGCGTGCCGGCTGGGCTTGGATTTGGACTCGGCGTCTCCGTCTTCGCCGGCAACGGCGGTTCCTGCGCGGATAACACACTGAAGGAAATGGACAAAGCGATGGGAACGATCGCCAGAAGAAATTTCATCCTTGTTAGTTTGATTGCGGGCTCGCAGGCGAATTCACCCGCGAAGAGCGGCGAGGAGGCGGGGTGTCTGTCGCACAGAACGGCTGCCGACCGGGATGTCCCTGGCCCCCCGGGCGTGTTGATGTGTGGCTTCCCGAAACATGGAGATCAAAAGATACCGACTCTGAGTGATTCGCCACCGGGAAAACGGTTCCGGCCGGTCGCCCGGCCAAAATTTCGGGTGCGCTTCGGACGGTAGCGTGTTAAGTCACGCGCGAGCGCGGGGTGTAGCTTAGCTTGGTAGAGCGCCTGGTTTGGGACCAGGAGGTCGCAGGTTCGAATCCTGTCACCCCGATCTTTCATGGAGAATTGCGCGTCGCGCAGTTCGCGCGTTGGGCCCGATGCGCTCTTCGCAAATACGGCCTTGCCGCAGGGCCTGCGCGATGGGAAGTTAGCGGGTCGATTTCGCCTCTGCGGAACGCGCTCTGCGTCCCAACTTGCCTCATGTTTAAGCACGATAAACTCAATCTGTTTCTCTTCCTCGTTCTCGTTGGCCTGCAAGTGCTGGGACTCGTCGCGCTCTGGACCCGGTTCCAACTGATCTACCTCCCGATCATGGTTTTCATTTATTTTTGGGCGGGCATCAGCACCACTCTTTATTTGCACCGCTATCTGACGCATCGGGGATTTGAAATGCCGGGCTGGCTGAAATTTTTCTTTGCCACAGGCTCGGCCGTCGCGCTCTCCGGAGATCCCGTCACGTGGGTGGGGGACCATCGCTATCACCATTTGAAATCGGATACGGACGAAGACATTCACAGCCCGGTCCACGGATTTCCCTACGCGCACATGATGTGGCTCGTGCGCAAGCCGCCGGGTTTTCGGGATCGTTCCATGCGGTATGCCGCGGACGTTCGCAAGATCTGGTACTGTCGGCTTTGGGAGCGGCCTTATTTCTATGTTCTGCCGCATCTTGGCGTGGCCGCGCTTCTGTACTTCACGGTGGGCGGGGTGGGTCTGCTCTGGTGTCTCTACGTCCCGATGCTGGTGGTTTATAATTTCACCTGGGCCGTGAACTCGATCTGCCATATGCCTTCGCTCGGCTACCGCAATTTCGACACGACCGATCACAGCAAGAATAATTTCTGGATTGGGCTGGGAGCTTTCGGTGAGGGTTACCACAACAACCATCACGCCAAGCCGCGTTGCGCGGCCCATGGCTTAAGATGGTGGGAGTTCGATCTGACTCGCTACATCATCTGGACTTTGGAAAAATGCGGGCTGGCCTGGAACGTCGTTTGGCCAAAGCCGGAAGAAATCGCAGTCGATGCGGTTACCGAAGACCAGGCAGGCGCGCTGCTGCTGTTTGGCGCGCAGATCAAGGATCCCCGTCTTGAGGCGAAGCAAGACGACGCGGAACGCGGTCAATAGTCGCGGTTAGGCGCGAGCCATTTCTCGACGAACGCCGTGGGCACATTTTTCCGCTCGGCGTAATCCCGCACCTGGTCGTCGCCGATTTTCCCCACTCCGAAGTATTTGGATTCGGGATGCGAAAAATAAAGACCGCTCACGCTGGCGCCGGGATGCATCGCGAACGACTCGGTTAATGTGATCCCCGTCGCTTTCTCCGCATCCAGCAAATCGAACAGCGTTCTTTTCTCCGTGTGGTCCGGTGAGGCCGGATATCCCGCCGCGGGCCGGATGCCGCGATACTTTTCGCGGAGCAACTCGTCCTGCGAAAGTTTTTCATCGCCGCCGAATCCCCAGGCGATGCGGGCTTCGCGATGGAGGAATTCAGCAAACGCTTCCGCGAGTCGATCGGCCAGCGCTTTGGTCAGGATCGAATTGTAATCATCATGGTCCGCGGCAAATTTCGCCGCCAATTCGTCGGCGCCGAGTCCCGCGGTTACGGCAAAGCCACCGAGGTAATCGACGCTGCTGGCATTTTCCGGCGCGACGTAATCCACCAGGCAGTGATTGAATTGATCGCCGGGTTTCTTCATTTGCTGCCGCAGAAAATGGAACGTGGCGAGTTGTTTCGCGCGCGATTCGTCGGTGTAGACTTCCACGTCGTCGCCGATCGCCTTCGCGGGCCAGAAAGCGTAAACTCCTCGCGCCGTCAGCAGTTTTTCCGCACGAATCTTTTCGAGTAGCTTTTGCGCGTCGTCGAAAAGTTCGCGTGCCTGCTGGCCGACAACCGGGTCGTCAAAGATCGCCGGATAACGTCCGCGCAATTCCCAGGTGTGGAAGAACGGCGACCAATCGATGAAAGGGATGAGGTCGTCGAGCGAGATCGATCTGCTTTGGGGAGCGCACGCGCCCCGCGTGCCGGTTTCGGCGCCTCGCCGAAACGAACTTTCGTCCGAACCCAAAGTTCGCGATGGCGAGGCGCCATCGCCCGCATGCGAGGCGCGTGCGCTCCCCAGATCAGTTGCATACGCGCGCGCACCCAAAAACTCCGGCTTCGGCGGACGGTAAGTCGCCCAATCAATCGGCGTCCGATTCGCTCGCGCCTGCTCCAGCGAAATCAATTTTTTCTCGCGCGATTTAGCCGCATGCTCTTCGCGCAGCCGGGCGTAATCGGCGCGCGTCTTCTCGTCGAAATCCTCTCTTAGTTCATCGCTCAAAAGATTGCTGACCACGCCAACCGCGCGAGAAGCATCGAGCACATGCACGGTACTGGCGCGATAGTGCTGCGCGATTTTTACCGCGGTGTGCGCGCGACTGGTCGTCGCGCCGCCAATCAGGAGTGGCAACGTGAAACCTTCGCGTTCCATCTCCTGCGCCACGTGCACCATCTCATCGAGTGACGGTGTGATCAGGCCGCTTAACCCGATGACATCCGCTTTGCGCTCCCGGGCCGCTTCCAAAATTTTCGCGGCCGGAACCATTACGCCGAGGTCGATCACCTCGTAGTTATTACACTGGAGCACCACGCCCACGATATTCTTGCCGATGTCGTGCACGTCACCTTTCACGGTGGCCATCACGATGCGCGCCTGCGGTTTCGAATTCGCGTCCTTCTCCGCTTCCATGAACGGCAGCAGATAAGCGACCGCCTTTTTCATGACGCGCGCGCTCTTCACCACCTGCGGCAAAAACATTTTCCCGGCGCCGAACAAATCGCCCACGACGCTCATCCCGGCCATGAGCGGCCCTTCGATCACATCCAGCGGCCGTTTGCTTTTTTGTCGCGCCTCTTCCGTGTCGGCTTCAATAAAGTCGACGATTCCTTTCACCAGTGCGTGCGACAGACGTTCTTCCACCGGCGCATGACGCCAGGCTTCTTTTTCGATTGGCGTCTTCTCGCTGGCCTTCACACTCTCCGCGAAATCGACCAGGCGTTCCGTCGCGTCGTCGCGCCGGTTCAGGAGCACATCTTCGACCCGCGCTTTCAGCTCCGGCTCAATCTCTTCGTAAACCGCCAGCTGACCGGCGTTGACGATCGCCATGTCGAGCCCCGCCTGGATGGCGTGATACAGGAACGCCGCATGCATGGCCTCGCGCACCGCGTTGTTGCCTCGAAACGAAAACGAAACGTTGCTGAGACCGCCGCTCGTGCGGGCACCCGGCAGGTTCGCCTTGATCCAGCGCACCGCTTCGATGAAATCAACCGCGTAATTTCGATGTTCTTCGAGACCGGTTGCGACCGTGAGAACGTTTGGGTCGAAAATGATGTCGTTAGGCGGAATGCCCGCGCGCTCCGTCAGAAGTTGGTAGGCGCGCGCGCAAACGTCGATCCGGCGCTGCCAACTGTCGGCCTGACCGCTCTCGTCAAACGCCATCACGATCATCGCCGCGCCGTATCTCCGGACGAGCGCAGCCTGCCGCAAGAATTCTTCCTCGCCGTTTTTCAAGCTGATCGAGTTCACGACCGCTTTTCCCTGAACGCATTTCAAGCCGGCCTCGATCACGCTCCACTTCGAGCTGTCGATCATCATCGGGACGCGGGAGATCTCCGGTTCGCTGCCGATGAGATTGAGGAAACGCGTCATCGACGCTTCGGAATCGATCATCCCTTCATCCATATTGACGTCGAGAATGTTGGCGCCGCCCTTTACCTGTTGTCGCGCGACCGCGAGCGCTGCCTCGAAGTCACCGGCCAGGATCAATTTCGAAAAACGCGGCGAGCCGGTGATGTTCGTTCGCTCTCCCACGATCACGAAACCCATCTCTGGCGTGATGTTGAGAGGCTCGAGTCCGGATAAGTGCAACGTGCCATCTCCGCTGGGGAGCGCACGCGCCTCGCGTGCTGTCTTTGGCGCCCCCGCCAAAGAATCTATCGGCGTCCACAGCCACGGATAATCTTCCCCTTGCCGTGCAACTCCCGAATCCCAGGGATTCCCGCAGATATACTCAAACTTTTCCTGCAAATCCGACTCCGATCGAATCAGCCGGTCGAATGATTCTTTTTCCCAAACCGGGCCGGTAGTTCCGGCCGCCTTGTTGATTCGGTGAGCGGTCGATGACTTGATGGCCTGAAGGATCTCCGTCAACGGCCAGAAAATAGTCCCTCCGGTTGAATCCTGTCCTTTCACTTGCGGCTCGAAAAGCAGATGGACGTGATCCGGCATTACACAGGCCACGTACAGCTCGTACTGTCCGTGCTCGTGCCCGTACACTGCGCTTTGCAGAACAAAATCTCGTTCCGTTGAAGTCAATTGACGACGCTCGCGAGTCGAAAATGTGACCGCGTATTTTCCCCACGGCCGCTCGAAATGTGGGAGGCGGCGCTTGGAGTATGATGTGGCCGATGAGATTTCGGCGGGGGCGCCGAAACCAGCACGCGAGGCGCGTGCGCTCCCCAGAATCCGCGACTCCACGCGGCGTGGTGGTAGGTCGCGCACGGCGCTGGCGATGGCGCGGATGTGATCGGGCGTGGTCCCGCAACATCCGCCCACGATATTGAGCCAGCCATTTTGCGCCCATTTCTGCAGCTGCGGCGCGAGACTTTCCGGTGTCTCCGGAAAACCGGTCGGCGACAACGGATCAGGGAGTCCGGCGTTTGGATAAGCGCTCGTAAAAAGAGAAGTGCCGTGCGCGAGTTCCTCGATGTATGGCTCCATTTCGCCCGGCCCAAGCGCGCAATTCAATCCGACCACGAGCGGCTTCGCGTGCGCGATCGAGGTGAGAAATGCTTCTACCGTCTGGCCACTCAGAATTCGTCCGGACCGATCGGTCACCGTGCCCGAAATAAGCAGCGGTACACTCTTGCCCGATTTCTCGAAAAGCTCCGCGATCGCAGCGATCGCGGCCTTCGCGTTCAACGTGTCAAAAATGGTTTCGACCATCAACAAATCCACTCCGCCTTCCATCAGTGCGGAAGCTTGTTCGCTGTACGCTTTTCGGATCTGGTCGAACGTCACCGCGCGAAAACTGGGATCGTTTACGTCGGGCGAAAGCGACGCGGTCACGGGCAATGGCCCGAGCGATCCGGCGACAAAGCGGCGTTGCCCCGTCGCGTTCGCGATCGTATCGGCGGCATGGCGAGCCACCCGCGCGGCGCTTAGATTGATCTCCTCGACCAGTCTTCGGAAATCCGCGTCATCCACCACGCGTTGAAAAAACTCCGGATCTTTGCGCCCGTTTTCCGGTTCGCCGCTAAAAAGGAAATCATGCAGCCCGATCGTGGTGGCGCTGAAGGTGTTGGTCTCGACGATATCCGCGCCGGCTTCGAGATAACGTCTGTGAATCTCGTCGATGAGCGCGGGCTTCGTCAGGAGGAGGAGCTCGATGCTCCCCTTAAGGTCCTTGCCTTTCCAGTCTTTGAAGCGGTCTCCGCGGTAATCGGATTCGGACAATTTATATTGCTGAACCATCGTGCCCATCGCGCCATCGAGGACGACGATGCGCTCGCGCATCAGCGTTTCGAGAGGATGAAGATTTGGGGCGGGCATGGTGAAAGGGGAACTAAACCGCAGTTCCGGTGCGCGGCAAGGAACAAATTGACGCATCATGATGCGTAGATGTGTTGCTTCGCCTTCTGCTCCTGCTCTTGCTCCTGATCATTCGGGAGCGTTGGCCAATGATTAAGAGAAAGATCAGGATCAGGAGCAGGAGTTAGCGAATCTCCGCGCGCAGTTTCGCCAGAAAGGAGTTGCCCCGGCCTTGCAGCTTCTCCTCGAGCTTCAACGTGCAATCGCAATCGCAGCAGGCCCACGGCTCCGCGCCGTTTTCGTGCCGGCAATTGCGGCGGGAATGCGCGTCCTTCACGACAAGAAGCTCGAAGTATTTTTCCCAATAAGAACGCTCCTCCTCGAGTGGTGGATCGCAGAAGCAGGTTTCCACCCAGGTCGCGACGCCAGCCGAGTCCACCCGCGCCTGCTTCATGTCGTGCTGATACTCGTCACCCGCGATCGAGCCTTTCCCGAGCGTCTCCTGATCGATCGCACGAAGGAGCGGCTTTTCCTGGCCCGCTTTCACGCGGGCTTTAACGAGATAACGCATGGCGAGAACCAAAATACTATCGCCCAAACGCGTTGTCATCCCGAGCCGCGTCAGACGGGGTGGGACCTCGCAGTTGCAACTTGCGCTGTCGCGAAAAGGGATGCGCACGCCGACGGAGGATGCGCCTTGGAACGCGCAAGCGATAGACCGCCCGTGAGGTCCCTCGCCGTCTGCGCGGCTCGGGATGAC